>CAXBAC010000017.1:0-15386 GCA_963973485.1 uncultured Polaribacter sp.
GTTGGTTGCACCCCATAAACTTTACGATGATGGGGTGCAACCAACCAAAAAGAATCATTATTAAAAATATCCCAAGCTCTTTTTACAATTTTTTCATCTGTATCTTCTTGTTTTTCACCTTTAAAATACACAGTGCTTTTATCGATATCTTGTGGATATAAGTTTACTTTAAAGTCTTCCCAAGAAACATCAACGATATGTTTTTCTTTATCCCATTTAAAACTTCTTCTTCCTCCAAAACTCCATTCTATATATTTTGTGGTTTTATAGTTTTCGTGTTTTATTGCGTTAAGAATTTTATCTGCTAATTCATTTGCTTTTTTATTGTAAGCTTTCACATTGCCCATTTCTATTTCTAAACCAAATAGAGATAGTTTATGTTTTGTTGGTAATTTGATTCCAGCCTCTGTATTATTCCAATTACTCCAACTTGCAGCTACACCTCCAATAGGTATAATTGATGTCCACATTTTATATGATGAAGGTAGATAGTTGTCATCTAAAATCCATAAATAAGAATCTCCAGGAGTAGAACCTCCAGAAGTATAGGTTACCAAAAGTGCTTCTTTACCTTCATAATTAACGATGCTTCTTTCTGTACCAGCATCAAAAATTTTGTAAGGAGCTATTAGCCAAAAAGAATCATTATTGAAAAAGTTTACTGCATTTTGAATAAGTTCAGGGTTATTAACCTTTTTATCATTTAAAAATACAGTTGATTTACTATTGTCTTTTAAATTTAATAAAACGCTATTATTTTCCCATTTTACTTCTACTAAATTTTTAGATTTTTGCCAATAATAAAAATGTTCATTTCTAAAATTCCACTCTAAAATTTCAGTATTTTTAAAAGCTTCGTAGTTAATTGCATTAAGCATATTGCTAGCTAGTTCCTCAGCTTCTTTTCCTTTTTTACCTTCAGGTAAAGGTTCATTATTTACAAAATAATAAATAGCACTAAAGCCAATAATAAAAATGATGATTATAACTAATACTTTGAAAAACTTCTTCATGAAATAAATTAATTAAAGAGCTAATTTATCAATTTTTAGTGACTCCTTATTTGATATTTGAAACTTTATCTTTTCTTAAATTGAAATCAGGAAAAATAGATTTAAATTTCTTTGGTAATTTTTTATTGATATTAATTTTTTGATTTTTAAAAGGGTGTTTAAATTCTAACTTGGCTGCATGCAAATACAAGCCTTTCCCTTTTAATATTTTATCCTCTAAATAATAAACTTTATCACCTAAAATGGGATTTTTTAATGATAATAGATGTTTTCTCAATTGATGTTTTCTGCCTGTTTTTGGTGATAATTCTACTAAATTAAGAAAATCAAATCTTTTTGAAATCACAGAATTTAATATTTTGTATTGTGTGTATGCTTCTTTATTATCTATAGTATTATCTATAAAACCACTAGGTTTCATTTTACCAATAGTAATTGCAAAATAGGTTTTCTGAATTTCTTTTTTTCGAAATAACTCACTTAATTTCTGAATGGAAGCACTTGTTTTGCCTATTAAAAGTAAACCTGAAGTAACATAATCTAATCTATGCACTGGTTGAGGTTTTACAGCATCTACCTGATTGCTTTTTTTAAGATTTTGAGATAAAGCATTAGCTATGGTTACAAACTTATTTCCACTCACTAAAATTCCAGCAGGTTTGAAAATGACTGCCAAAAAATCATCCTCAAACAAAACTTCTAAATCTAATTTTAATCTACTGAATTCTTCCTGTTTGTTACTCTCCAACAAAATAATTTTTTCACCACCAGAAATTAATTTAGCAGTACTTGCAAGTTCATTGTCAATTAAAATTAATTCTTTCTTTATTGCTTTTTTAATACCAGATTTTGTAGGAATGGTATTAAAAATACCAACTCCATATTCTTGAAATCGAATTGGTTTTTCTAGACTTAAAGCAATATGAGTTTCTATAATTTTCAATGAAAAATAAACGGATTTTAAAAAATAATTCCCACTAAAGTGGGAATTATTTTCTACAGATTAATTGTCTTTTTGATAACCTTTTGGTCTTTTAGAACGAATTGGTGCTTTTGGTTCTGGTTTTGGGAAAAACTCATTCCCTTTTAACAAGCGTAAAGCTTCTGCTACAGCTCTTTCTAATTGAGGATCTTTACCAGATAAAACTTCTTTTGGGGTTTGATGTACTTCAATATCTGGAGCAACACCTTCTGCTTCTACAGCCCAATTTCCATCAACATCATAAAAACCACCTCTAGGAGCAACCATTCTTCCACCATCAATAAACTGTGGAGTATCCCAAGTACCAACTAAACCACCCCAAGTTCTTGTACCTACTAAAGGGCCTAGATTTTTTTCTTTAAACATATATGGTAATAAATCTCCTCCAGAACCAGCTCTTTCATTAATTATCATCACTTTTGGGCCCCAAATTCCAGCCATTGGTGTTGTCCATGGCTTTCTGCTTTCAGATTTACTATTAAAATAACCAACAACTTCTCTAGACATAATATCTATCATATAATCTGCAGCAGAACCACCCCCATTATTTCTTTCATCAATTACCACTCCTTTTTTATCTTGTTGAGAAAAATAATATCTGTTAAAAGAAGTAAAGCCAGGATTACTTGTGTTTGGTACATAAACGTAAGCCAATTTTCCATTCGATAATTCATCTACTTTTCTTCTGTTGCTTTCTACCCAATCAATATTTCGTAAACCTCTTTCACTTCCAGTTGGTGTAATTAAAATAGACCTAGCATCTTTTTGAGAAGGCTTATCATTTACTTTAATATAAATTTCTCTTCCTGCAGTTTGTTCTAAGATTTGATAAGGATTCATTTCTGATGTTAGTTCTACACCATTTATAGCTACTAAATAATCACCTTTATTTACATTAATTCCTGGTAAACCTAAAGGAGCATAAATATTAGGATTCCAACGTTCGCCTTTATAGATTTTCTTAAAACGATAATAACCCTTGTTTTTCTCTAAATCTGCACCTAATAAACCAACTGCAACTCTATCTACATTTGGTAAATCTCCACCAGAAACGTAAGAGTGTCCAATAGCAACTTCGCCACTCATAATGTCTACAACATAGTTTAAATCTGTTCTGTGTCTAACATCATTTATCCATGGAGAATACCATTCATAAATATCATTCCAAGGTGCTCCATGTACATTATCTACGTAAAGAAAATCTCTCATAAATCGCCATCCTTCTTTAAAAATTTGATGTGCTTCTGCTTTTGGATCTACTTTAATTTTTAGATTGGTATTTAAATTTTCTTTACCTGCTTTTGGGGCAGATGCTTTATTTAAACTCCAACTACTTCCTTTAGATAGTAATATTGAATTTCTATCATCTGAAATTGTCATAGAAGAAACGCCTGTTTCATAAACAGTAGCTTTTTCTTCTGTAACATCAAAACTATGCAATGTTAAACCTCTTGAATTTGGAATAGATTCAGCTATAAACACTTTATTTTTTGGTCCTTTTAATAGCCCTACATAATTTCTTGCAGGTAAATCTAAAGCTACAGCTCTATCAAAAATTCCGTTTTCATCAATAATGGTTTTTTGCTCAACTTCCTTTTTATTTTCTTTCTTTTTAGCATCTTCAGACTTTTCTTTTGCTTTTTCTTCTTCGTCTGTTTTTGGTAGGTTAGGAGCTTTATCAGTTGAGTTTAAAACCACTGTATATAATGTTCTTGTAACACTTGGATCGTAAGAAGACATGTCTAACCAACCCGTTTGTAAACCATAATCTGTACTTGCTAATGTGTAAATATATTTACCAGAAGCATCCCAAACTGGAGTAATAGCGTCTGCAATTTGATCTGTAATTTGAACAATTTTCTGTGTACTTAATTGATACGCATAAACCGATTTAAAACTGTTGTCATTCTGTTTTGCATAGACAATCCAGTCACTATCAGGAGAAAATTTTGGATTCATAGTTCTATTGGGATGTGCAAAACCATCTGCATCTGCTTTTACTATTTTTTTGGTTTCTAAATTGATGATCCAAATTACAAAATTGGTATCTGTGTAAGCAATAAACTTTCCATTTGGAGACCAATCAGGTTGAAAATAAAAAGTAGGATTTGGTAATTTAATAAACTCTTGATTATTTCCATTTTGATCTGCTAAAACCAATTCATATTCTCCATTTTTATCAGAAAACCAAGCCACTTTATCTCCTTTTGGAGACCAAATTGGAGAACGATCTGCAACTCCAGAAGAATTGGTTAAATTTCTCCAAGTTCCATTTTCTTTAGGAATTGTAAATATTTCTCCTCGATGTTCGAAAATGGCTCTTTTTCCATTAGGAGATACATTTGGGTTTGTAAGATTTCTTCCAGAAACGTTCATCCATCTTGTTCTAGAGTAGTTTAAATCTCCTTTAACATTAATAACAATTTGTTTGGTTTCTTTAGTTTCAGGATTTAGCATGTGCAAAAAACCTGCTTGTTCATACACAATTCCATTTTCATTGGCATCTAAATTTTTAACATCAAATTTTTTATGAAAAGTTACTTGTGTTTCTTTTTGACTTTTAATATTGTAAGACCAAATATTGGCAGTATAATCTCTTTCTGAAATGTAATAAACATCACCCTTAAACCAAACAGGGTTTACATGTCTTTCTCCATCTAATTGAGGTGTTTTAATTAATTCGTTGGTTTTTAAATTCACAATCCAAATTGGCATTGCTTGTCCACCTCTATAATTTCTCCATTCTGCATCCCAACTTGTAATTGGGGTGTAAGCAATGTATTTATTGTCTTCTGAAATTTCACCAAAAGCAGCTCTTGGAATATCAAATGCTTCTGGCATTCCACCTTCTGTTGAAACTGTATAAAATTTGTTAGTTTGTGTTGGTCTGCTTTCTCTGTTTGATCTGAATAATATTTTTCCATCAGGTGTCCAACTTTGAACAACATCAGAAGCTGAATGATAGGTTAATCTTTTAGGTTCGCCTCCATTTATGGAAACAACATATACATCTATATTTCCATCATATTGTGCTGTAAAAGCAATCCATTGCCCATCTTTAGAAAATTTAGGACTAGATTCGTAACCTTCATCACTAGTAAGTCTAATAGCATTTCCTCCATTTATTGGAGCTTTCCAAAGATCTGCAGCATGCACAAAAACTACTTGATTGTTAGATAATGTAGGTTGCCTTAATAACCTTGTGCCTTGGGAAAAACTTGAGTAAGTTAGAAATAACGAAAAAAGAAGAATTATTTTTTTCATGAGAATAAAGTTTGAATTAGTCTTTAAAGATAAAGAAATTCAAACGAAATAAATTCATAAAATTACTACTCCTTATTTGGCAAATAATTGATTCATATCTTTAAATGCTTTGAATTCTAAAGCATTGTTTTCTGGATCGTTAAAAAACATAGTAGCTTGTTCACCAACCTTACCTTCAAAACGAATTCCAGGCTCTATAATGAAATTGGTATTTACTGCTTTTAATCTTTCAGCTAAAGTATGCCAATCATTCCAAGTTAAAACTACTCCAAAATGCGGAACAGGAACATCATGACCATCTACAGGGTTTGAAATTCTATCAGAGGTAAATCCATCTTTTTGATGAATAACCAGTTGATGACCAAAAAAATTAAAATCTACCCAATGTTCAGAACTTCTTCCTTCTTCACATTGTAAAACATCCCTATAAAACGTTCTGCATTTTTCTAAATTTTGAACTGGAATTGCTAAGTGAAATGGTTGTATCATTTTTAGTTATTTAATTTTATAATTACCTTTTTTGACTTTCTAAATATTAATTAAAACCCTACAGCTGCATCATCACCTCTTTTATCTGCACCAGCTTCTAGTTTTCCATTAGCTAAAACTAAAATAGCATCAACTCTACCAATAATAAGTGAGTTTCTTTCTAAAAGGTCATAACCTAAATTGTTGAGGTTTGTTTTAGTGTTATCATCAAAACCATTAGGTTCCATTCGTATTACATCTGGTAGCCATTGATGATGAAAACGTGGTTGATTTACAGATTCTTGCATACCCATATTATAATCTACAACATTGATAATATTTTGCAAAACTGATGTAATAATAGTAGAACCTCCAGGAGTTCCTACAACCATTTTAAGTTTTCCGTCTTTTTCGATAATGGTTGGTGTCATAGAACTTAACATGCGCTTTTCTGAAGCAATTGCATTTGCTTTAGAGCCAACCAAACCATAAACATTTGGTACACCAGGTTTGCTAGAAAAATCATCCATTTCATTATTAAGGAAAAAACCAGCACCTTTTACCAAAACTTTAGACCCATAACCTGTGTTTAAAGTTGTGGTAACAGCAACAGCATTTCCAAATTGATCTACAATAGAGTAGTGGGTTGTTTCATCACTCTCATATCCTAAAATTTTACCATGAGATACTGCAGATGAAGGTGTTGCTTTATCCCAAGAGAAATCACTCATTCTCTTTTTTAAATAACTTGAATTTGCTAGGCTGTCTAAAGGTACATCTACAAAATCGATATCACCCAAATAGTGTGCTCTGTCTGCATAAGCACGTCTTTCTGCCTCAGTTAGTAATTGTATATATTCTGTTGAATTGTGTTTTATTTTAGAACGGTTAAATGGTTCTATAGATTTAAGGATTTGAGCTAAACAAATACCTCCACTTGCAGGTAAAGTCATAGAAGTAATGTTGTGATTTTTGTAGGTAAACTCTATAGGTTTTCTCCAAATTGCCTGATATTTTTCTAAGTCTTCATAAGTAATTATGCCTCCTAATTCTGTAATATAATTCACTAATAATTCAGCAGTTTTACCTTTATAAAAGCCATCTTTTCCAAAATCGCGAATACGTTCTAAAGTTTGTGCCAATTCATTTTGTAAAAGAATATCACCAGCTTTCCACTCTTTGTCAAAAACAGTTTTATAATTGTTTACTTTTCGAAAACGATCTGTTGCATTGTTTAAATCATCTGCTTGCTTTTCTGTAATTGTTATTCCGTTTTTAGCTAAATCTATTGCAGGCTGAACTAATTCAGAAAAAGGTAAACTGCCTAATTTTTGGTGTACTTCAACAACTCCAGCTACAGAACCAGGAATACCCACTGCATGTGCTCCTAAAACACTTTTATTTTTAATAACATTGCCTAAAGAATCTAAATACATGTCTTTATGAGCAGTAATTGGTGCTTTTTCTCTAAAATCTAAAGCTCCTTTTGTACCATCATTATTTCTATAGACCATAAAACCACCTCCACCAATATTACCAGCAACAGGATAAACAACAGCTAAAGCAAAATGAGTAGCAACCATAGCATCATAAGCATTACCCCCTTTTTTTAAAATAGAACTGCCAATTTCTGAAGCCTCTACTCTTGCAGAAACAACCATAGCTTTTTCTGAAATTACGCCTAATTCTTTCTTTTTATTACAAGCACTCAGTAAGATTGTAAAACTTATTAATAATAGTAAATTTCTCATGTTTTAGATTGAATGTCTTTTAGTTTGATTTTTGTAAATGCTTGTAAATCTTTAAAGAATAAGGTAAAATCTTCTTCTAGCTCAGATTGAAGTAAATCCAAATCTTCAATAGCTAAATTCATTTGTGATTTGCCTTTAGTCCTTTGATTCATACCATTTAAAACCTTTGCAATTCCATTTTTAAACTGATAATTGTAAAGTATGTCATACTCAATCATATACTTGATAAAGTTCTGAGACTTTACAGGAAGTTCAGCAGATTTTTCATTAAATAATTTATATACAGCCTGTGTAAAAAGTTCTAAAGGAATTTCTGAATACTGGTTCCAATTTTTAGCAAGAAAATAATCGTAAAAAATATCGATAATAACGCCATCATAATGTCTGTAACGTTTATGTAATCTTCTTTTACTTTTTCTAACAATAGCATGTGCATCTGTAAATGTGTCTATTTCTCTATGGAGAAAAATACCTTGTCGAATTTCAGCATTAAAATGAGTAAAATTATTACCCCTTACATGATCTGCAATAAAATTACCAATCATAATATTGGTATTATTTTCTGATAAGTAGAGATGTGCTAAAAAATTCATTGGTTAAATGTACTGAAAACAAAGTAAAGCTTCTTATTATTTAACTTCAAAAAATAACTCTTCATAAATTGCTTCTCCAGAATTTGTAAAACCTTCAATTATTATTTGATATTTTCCAGGCACATCAGATGTGTAAAATGAAAATTCATTAGAAGAGTTTTTTAAATTTGGATTCCAATACAACTGCGTTCTATAATCTGGAACTCTAGAATTTATATTTTTTTTATAATTTGGATGGAAATAATCTTTGTGCTTTTCTGGTTTTAAAAGGGTAAAACTGTTTCTAGAATTCATAACTGGTTTGTAGCTATTGTTAATGGTTTCTATTTTAATAATCCCCTGATAAATATTGGTTCCAAAAACATATTTTTCCTTAACCAATAAAATATTTTTAATTTTTAGGGCATCAAAAAATACAAAGTCTGTGTGATTTTTTACTATAAAACCGTCTACAATTAAAAGTGTTTCTAAGTTGTTATTTGCTACTAAATTAACATCTCTTAAGTGAAAAGAGTATTCGTTATTTTTTTCTGTTAACCAAACGTCTTGTAAAATTTCAACAGTAACTTCTTTTACGGTTTTAAACCTTGTGAAATCATCTAAATTATACAACACATTATTTTTATTTTCGCTAAAAACATAAGAGTTTTCTTTAGCGGGTCTTAGAGTATTTTGCTTTACAGTATTGTATGCGTTTTCTATTTGTAAATATTTGCTTTTTTGTTTGATATAATTTCTTAATTTTTCTGTTTCAAACAATTCTGGGAAGTTTGTGAATGTCTTTTCTAAGTTGTTGTTGTTTTGTAATTCAATTTTATAATCTTTTGTATTTTTATCTAAAACCTCTAACAAAACGTTTTTTGCACTTGCATTTTTGTTTATGTTAAAATAAAATTCACCAGATTGAGAAGTAGTTGAAATTTTAGTAATTTTATTTTCACCTATATATGAAATTCCAATTTTTTTATTGTGTACGTTTTTATTGGTTGCTGATGATATTTTACCTTGATACAATTCACCTCTTAATTCTGGTAAATACAAGTTTTTAGATTTAGTTTTTGATGATTTAAAATCTTTTAAAAAAAGGAGCGTACTATTTTTATTTGGTATTGTAAAATCATCAATTTTTCTCGCAGATACAGATACATTAATGTTTTTGTTATTGGTTAAACTTACAATAACTTCCTCTCTTTTAGCGTACGTTTTTTTGTTGGTTAAAGGTTTTAATAAGTTAGAATTAGATAATGTTGTTAAGGTGAAATTATTTTTAGATATGGAGTCTGAAACTTTTAATTTATCAGAAAAAGGATTTACTATATATATTGTTTTTTCGAAAAAAGTTTGGCTATTTAACATCCACTGTGTGTAAGCTACAAATTTATAGGTACCTGTTTTTATAGTTGAATTTAAAAATATATCACCAAAACCTTGCCCTTTTTCTAAGGCTATTTTTTGTTTAAAAAGGCTATTGTTGTTGCTGTCTATAACTTCTACATAACCTATTTTACTTAAAGAGCTTAAATTATTTTTTTTATCATTTAAACAATATATTTTATATAAAATATGCTCGCCTGTTAAAAATAAATTAGAATTTACATTTGCGTAAATCTTTTCTTGAGGAAAAGTTTCAAAACTATTTAGTGCTTTATTTTGACTATTAATTTTAAAGCAAAAGAACAGTAAACAACAAATAAAAAAGATTTGTTTTTTCATAACTTATATTTTAATCTACCCAAAAATCTGGTTTAATATTAGAGCCCAATTCTGTACAATCTCCACAAACTTTAGGTACCATTAAGTAGTTACCTTCTAAGTAATCTAAACTTGTATCATTTTCTGCATAGTACACGTGTGTGTTCGATTTAATTAAATCTACTAGAGGAGATTGTTGTGTGAAAGAGTCATAAATAATGGGTGCACTAAAGTCGCAATCAAATGGATATTCTGATGTTTTATTTGGGAAAATATCTCTAAAATTAAAAAATAATCTTTTTTCAGATACAGCAGAAACATCAAAAAAACCAATTACTTTTTCATCTTTATTGGTATCAGAATTAATATTTCCAACAATAAAACCAGGTTGCGCTTGATTAAAAACGTTTTCTGAACTAGATAGTTTTTTTAAAGTTTTATAATAATTGTAAGCTTCAAAACTTTGTACATATTGTTTAACTAAAATACTGTATCTGTTTGATATCTTAAAATCGGAAGCTAGAATAAAACGAACAGGAATGCTTACTCGATCTTCAGCTAAAGTTTTTGTTTCTGTTAAAACAATATCTGTACTAAAAAGTGTTTTGTAACAATGCTCATTATCTATAGTTCTTTCTACAACCTCTACTTCAAAAGGTCTTGTATCTGAAACAATTTTCAATTCTTCATCAGACCAAAAAGGAGGAGAAATTTTATAGGTTTCTTCATAAACATATCTGTAATAATTAGAATTATTATTTGGATTGTAGCTGTTTACTATAATAGAAACACCTTCATCACCTTCAGTAGAGGTTTCAACCAAAGTATTTAAACTTTCTATTTGAGCAGGTGCTGTTAATTTTTGTACTGATGATGAGTATGAATTTCCGTTTTTAGTAATTATATTAAGTCTGTATTCATTTGTAGCATTTGCTTTAAAAGCTGATGAAGAAATGTAAGTGCCTAAAGCAGATTCATTAAAAGTATAGGTGTTATTTAAGTTATCTGTAACTGTAACTTGTGCTCTTGTTTCAGGATTATTTTCATTGGTGTCTAAAGCAAAAGTTCGCGATAATTTAACAGTATGATTTTTTAATTCGTTTGTAATTGTAGCTTCTACCACTAAATAATCTTCGTATGTAATAGTTTCTAATTCTACAGGAGTTATACAACTTAAGAACATTAGAAGTATTATTAGTTTTATGTAAATAGATTTTAAATACTTCATAGCTTAAAATTTAAAATTATAAGTAATTGTTGGTATAGGTGTTGCAAATATGGAGTTTTGATACGCTTTTACATTTCCGTTTTCGGTAGTAAAATATACAGCAAAAGGATTGTTTCTACCCAAAACATTATAAATAGAAATGTTCCAAAAGCTATGCGCAAACTTTTTAATTTTATGATTCCCTTCTATGTTTAAACCAATATCTAATCTAAAATAATCTGGTATTCTAAATTTATTTCTATCACTATATAAAACATATTCATTGCCTTGATAATTGTATTTTCCTGTTGGATATGTAATAGGCCTACCTGTTTGATAAGTAAAGTTGCTAGATAAACTAAATCTTTTGGTTAATTTATAATTAACAATAAGATTTACATCATGAGGTTTATCAAAATTTGTTGGAAAAAACTCACCATTATTAACTCTATCTTCATCAAAAGGGCTATCTAGTTTTATAAAAGATCTTGAATAACTATAGCCAAACCATCCATTTAATCGTCCTATATTTTTTTTAGCTAAAAATTCTATTCCATAAGATTTTCCTGGGCCTTGCAAAACAGCAGTTTCTATTCTTTCGTTCAGTAAAAAGTTTGCACCCACCTTATAATCTAAAACATTGCTGTATTTTTTATAATACCCTTCTAAACTTAATTCGAATGCATTTACATCAAAATTTTTGAAAATTCCTAAAGAAGCCTGAATAGCCTCTTGAGGTTTTATATTTGTGTCAGACAGTTTCCAAGCGTCTGTTGGAGAAGCAGATGTATTGTTGCTTAATCTGTGGATAAACTGAAAAGATCTATTGAAACTTGCTTTTAATGATAACTCAGGATTTAAGAAATATCTGCCAGAAAATCGATACTCTAAGCCTTGATACGTTTTGTAAACTTCATTTTTGCCAAACTCATTCGTTTCTTGAAGAGTTGCATCTGTTATTGGTGAGTTTGAAGCATAAATTCTTTGTGTAGATTCACCTAAACCTAAATAAACTGAGTAACGTAAGCCAAGATTTAATGATAGTTTTTTATTTACTTCAAAAATATCTGAAATAAAAATAGCACTTTCTAAGCCCCTCTCATCATTTATAGTAAGTGGGTTTATAATTGATTTATCATCTGTTGGTTGAATGCTTCCAGGAGAAACATTGTATAATTTAGAGGAAACTCCATAACCAAAAGTATGTTCTTTTGAATACACATACTTCATTTTTAGTTTGGCACTAACTTCATCAATATTATACTTTAAATCGAAATTATTATTACCAATACTATTGTAATTGATGTTGAAAGCGTAATTACTTGTAGAAAGAATTAAATTTCCATGGTTTTTATCATCAAATTTATGAGACCAATTTGCAGACGCTAAAGTATTTCCATAGGTATTGGTTGTGTCTGAAGCAATTCTAAATTCGTCATTACTATGATATGCTGTTAGTCTAAGTGTATTTTTCTCATCAAATTTATGATTGTATTTTGCAATTACATCATAAAAAGAAGCGCTACTATTATTTAAAGATTTATCATTTAAGGCCTTTAGTGCCCAATTAGAATATGTTGTTCTAGCCCCTAAAAGTAATCCTGATTTTTCTTTTACTAAAGGTATTTCTAAACTAAGATTACTTGTAACAACACCAATTGAAGCCTCGCCTTTAAATTCTGTTGTACTTGCATCTTTTGTTTTTATATCAAAAACAGATGAAATTCTACCTCCATATTCTGCAGGTATATTTCCTTTATAAACTTTTAAATCGCTTGTAGTAAAAGGGTTTATAGCTGAAAAAAGACCTAAAAAATGAGCAGGATTATACATTACACTTTCATCTAATAAAAATAAGTTTTGGTCTACTTTACCACCTCTAACATTAACACCTTCTGCACCTTCACCAGCAGATTTTATACCAGGTAAAGTAGTTGCAACTTTTAGAATATCTCTTTCTCCTAAAACTTGAGGGATATTTTTTATTTCTTCGATATTTATTTGAGTTATTCCTGCAATAACCTCTTTTATATTGTCTTCTTTTTTAGTTGTTATTACCAACTCATCCAACAACTCAGCTTCTTCAGTAATATTTATATTTAGACTTCCATCACCAAAAACAATGACCTTTTTTAAAGTAGTTTTGTAACCTAATAGCAACGTTTCAATTGTGTTTTTACCAAATGGTAAGTCAATTGTAAAAGCACCATTTTTATCTGTTGTAGTAGATATTTTTTTATCTCTTTCTAAAATTACAACACCTTCTATTGCTTCTTTTGGTAACGCGTTTACAACCTTTCCAGTAATCGTATATTTCGGTTTTTTATTCTGTAAACTTTCTTTGCCAATAACAACAACTTGGTTGCCATCATCTGTAGAAGATTCTATAAAAATAGGAGTAGAAGTTTTATTTGTTTTGGTTTCTTTTTCAAGCTCATCATATAAACTTTTATGAATTCTGTTTCCTTTGGTTATAATAACGTTCTGGTTGTTTAAAATAGTGAAGTTTAAAGGCGAGTTTTTTAATATTTTAGGAAGAATGGTGTATATGGATTCGTTTTTAAAACTAGCTGTTTGCCTCTCATCATCAAGCCAGTTTTCTAGATAAAAAAAGTGATAATTTGTATTTTGTTCTATTAACGAGAAGATTTCTTTTTTTGTTTTATTCTGATAAGATATAGAGAATTTTTCTTCTTGGTTTTGTGATGTTATTATTGAGGAAACCAATAAAAAGAAACTTATAAAAAACTTGTTCATGAAAATACTATTGGTTTGTTTGCTTAGACAGCTGAGTGGTTAAACGTAAGAAGAATTGATCTAGATTATTTTTTCTGATATCTCTATTTGCTTTATAAAAATCAGTAATCAATTTTTTTTGTAAAGGAAATAGATCAATAAAGTCTTTCTTGTTTTTAACTTCAAAATTTGTTTCATTTATTCGAAGTTGATAAGAGTTATTTTCTATAAACTTATAGTACACATAAGATTTGTTTAATTTCTTCTTTTTAGTTTTCGAATTCTTTTTATAAAGTGTTGTGTTGTTAATGTGATAAAGCACTTGTAAAAAACCATAAGTGATATCATTTACAAACGTCTTATTATCTAATGTAAAACCCTTAACCTTAGCTTTTTCTAATATTAATGATCTATTTCCATAATCATTTGGTATAGTTATAATAAGCTCATCCTCTAGAACGTCATATTTTAAAAGGATGTTGTAAAAAGATTCTTTTTGGTAATTTACAGAAGCTGTTTGAAAATCATTTTTCTTTAAGTAAGGATGATTTTCTTGGGTTGTCCTATATTTTTCTGTAAACAGTTTTCCATAACTTAAATTGGTATTTTCTAAACCTATAGTTTTATCAAAGGCAATATATAGGTCTTTGTTATTATTTTGGCTATAGGTTGCAGCCGAAAATAATAAAAGCAGTGCTAATATAATTTTCATTTAGTGGGTTGGTTGATGTGCTAAATGTAAACAAAAAAACCACAACTTAAAAGTTGTGGTTTGTATAGTTGGTGTCTTTAAAGTAAAAAGACGAATTAGTTATTTAGCATTACAGGCATAACAAGCATTGTAACTTGTTCTCCTTCATCTGTACCATCAATTGGTGTTAAAATACCTGCTCTATTTGGTAAAGACATTTCAATTAAAACTTCGTTAGAATTTAAGTTGTTTAACATTTCACTTAAAAAACGAGAGTTAAAACCAATTTGCATATCATCACCTTGATAATCGCAACTTAAACGTTCATCTGCTTTATTAGAGAAATCTAAATCTTCTGCAGAAATATTTAATTCAGTTCCTGCCATTTTTAAACGAATTTGATGCGTTGTTTTGCTAGAGAAGATAGAAACACGTCTAACAGAATTTAAAAAAGAAGCTCTATCAACTGTTAATTTATTTGGATTTTCTTTAGGTATAACTGCTTCATAATTTGGGTATTTCCCATCAATTAGTCTACATACTAAAACTACATTATCAAACGTAAATTTTGCATTTGCATCATTATATTCAATAGTTACATCACTTTCAGAACCTCCTAAAATTCCTTTTAATAAGTTTAAAGGTTTTTTAGGCATAATAAATTCAGCAGTTTGTTCTGCAGTAATATCTGTTCTAGAATATTTTACCAGTTTATGAGCATCAGTAGCAACAAAAGTTAAGCTTTGTGAACTGAATTGAAAAAATACACCACTCATTACTGGTCTTAAATCATCATTACCAGCAGCAAAAATAGTTTTAGAAATTGCTGTACCTAAAACATGTGCAGGCACAACTGTTTTACTTGGGCTAGGTAAAGTTACAGCTTTAGGAAACTCATCACCTCCAAAATAAGCCATATCATATTTACCTTGATCAGAAATAATTTCTATTTTATTATCACCTTCTGTTTTAAAGGTTAAAGGTTGATC
>CAXBAC010000018.1:0-14966 GCA_963973485.1 uncultured Polaribacter sp.
GAAACCTCTTCGGCTTTTGATATAGATATTGTAAATAATCTTAAAAAAGAAGGCAAAATTAAAGATACTACTTATATAATTTGTAATGGTTTTAAAAGAGATCAATACATAAAGAATATTGGGGGGTTAATTAATTCTGGTCATAAAAACTGTATTCCAATTATAGACAATTATGAAGAATTGAATTTATTAACCAATGAAACCAAAGAAAAATTAAATGTAGGTATTCGTATTGCATCAGAAGAAGAACCAAAATTTGAGTTCTATACTTCCAGACTTGGAATTGGTTATAAAAATATTGTTCCTTTTTATGAAAAAGAAATTGCTCATAATGAACAGGTAGATTTAAAAATGTTGCATTTTTTCATCAATACAGGTATTAGAGATAATGCTTATTACTGGAACGAATTAATGAAATGTTTAAATGTGTACATCAACTTAAAAAGAGTGTGCCCAACTTTAGATAGTTTAAATATTGGAGGTGGTTTTCCTATAAAAAACTCATTAGCATTCGATTATGATTATGCTTACATGATAGATGAAATCATTAATCAAATTAACGAAGCTTGTAAAGAAGCAAAAGTAGATGTGCCTAACATTTTTACTGAATTTGGTAGCTTCACAGTTGGTGAATCTGGAGCAGCAATCTATGAAATTTTGTATCAGAAAAAACAAAATGATAGAGAACGTTGGAACATGATAAATTCATCTTTCATAACAACATTACCAGATTCTTGGGCTATAAACAAACGTTTTATAATGTTGCCAATTAACAAATGGAACTATAAATACGAACGTGTTTTATTAGGTGGTTTAACTTGTGATAGTGATGATTATTATAACTCAGAACAACACATAAATGGAATTTATTTACCTGTCTACGAGAAAGATAAACCTTTGTATATTGGTTTTTTTAACACAGGTGCATATCAAGAAACTATAGGTGGTTTTGGTGGTTTACAACACTGCTTAATTCCACATCCTAAACACCTTATTATTGATAAAAATGATAATGGAGAATTATCAATTAAAATATTTAAAGAACAACAAAAAAGTAGCGAATTATTATCTATTCTTGGCTATTAACTTATTAAATTAAAATGAAAACAAATCAAACTTATGCAGGAATTCCACAAGAACTTGGAAACCTGTCTACATCAAAAATTGTAATTATTCCTGTTCCTTATGATGGAACAAGTACTTGGCAAAAAGGAGCAGACAAAGGGCCTAAAGCCTTTTTAGATGCATCAGAAAATATGGAACTTTATGATATTGAAACAGATTCTGAAGTATATAAAGAAGGTGTATTTTTAGCTGATGCAATTACAGAAAACTCTTCTCCAGAAGCAGTTGTAGATGCTGTACACCAAGAAACAAAAAAATACATTAACAGAAATAAATTTGTAACTGTTTTTGGTGGTGAGCATTCAATTTCTATAGGAACAATTAGAGCTTTTAATGAATGTTTTGATAATTTAACTGTTTTACATATTGATGCTCATGCAGATTTGCGTAAAGAATATCAAGGTTCTAAATGCAACCATGCTTGTGCAGTTTATGAAGCAAATTCTACAACTAATTTAGTTCAAGTTGGTATTAGAAGTATGGATATTTCTGAAAAAAGAAACATGAATTTAGATAAAGTTTTCTTTGCACACGATATGGCTGTAAATGAAGATTGGATGGATGATGTAATAGATCAATTAACTTCTAATGTTTTTATTACGTTTGATTTAGATGCATTAGACCCTTCAATTTTTCCATCTACAGGAACACCAGAACCAGGTGGTTTGTTATATTATGAAACTTTAGAATTTTTAAAAGCAGTTTTCGAACAGAAAAATGTGGTTGGTTTTGATATGGTAGAACTTTGTCCTAATGAAAATGAAAAATCATCAGATTTTTTAGCCGCAAAATTATTTTACAAAATGCTGAGCTATAAATTTGCTTCTAATGATGATTCTTATGACACTACTTTAGATGAAGATGATAACAATCCATTTAGCAAATTGTCTAAATTTAAAAATGATGACGACGATTTTTAGTCTTATAAAATGATAAAAAACATCGAAAACATAGAATTGCAGTATTTAACTATTGATGATTATCAAGCGTTAAAAGATGCAATGATTGAGATTTATGCTCACATGGAAAATACCTATTGGGAAGAAACTCAAATAGAATCGTTAATAAAAAAATTTCCAGAAGGTCAAATCGTTATAAAAATTAATGGAGAATTAGCAGGTTGTGCATTGTCTATTAAAGTAGATTATGATAAGTTTGATGACACTCATTCATATGAAGACATTACAGGTAATTATACTTTTAGTACACATGATGAAGATGGAGATGTTTTATATGGAATAGATGTATTTATCAAAAAAGAATACAGAGGCTTACGTTTAGGAAGAAGGTTGTACGATTACAGAAAAGAACTTACAGAAAAACTAAATTTAAGAGGTATCGTTTTTGGAGGTAGAATACCAAATTATCACAAATTTGCAGATAAATTATCTCCTAAACAATATATAGAAAAAGTTAAACGTAAAGAAATTCACGATCCTGTATTAAATTTTCAAATCTCTAATGATTTTCATCCATCAAAAATATTAAAAGGGTATTTAGAGGGTGATGCAAATTCAGGTGAGTTTGCTGTACTTTTAGAATGGGATAACATTTATTATAAAAAAAAGTCTAAAAAAGCAGCTACTAAAAAAACTGTAGTTCGTTTAGGGTTAATTCAATGGCAAATGCGTTTGTATATAAACCTTGAAGAACTTATGGAGCAAGCAGAGTTTTTTATAGACTCAGTTTCTGCATATAGATCAGATTTTGCACTTTTTCCTGAGTTTTTTAATGCGCCATTAATGGCAGAATTTAATCACTTACCAGAATCTCAAGCAATAAGAGAGCTTGCAAAGTTTACACCAGAAATTGTAAATCGATTTTCTGAATTAGCAATTTCTTATAACATCAACATTATTACTGGTAGTATGCCAGAAATTAAAGATGATTTGCTATATAATGTAGGTTATATTTGTAAAAGAGATGGTACAACAGAACGTTATGAAAAATTGCATGTAACTCCTAACGAAGCAAGAGTTTGGGGTTTACAAGGTGGTACAGAACTTAAAACTTTTGATACAGATTGTGGTAAAATTGGAGTGCTAATTTGTTACGATTCAGAATTTCCTGAACTAAGTAGATTATTGGCAGAAGAAGGTATGGATATTTTATTTATTCCTTTTTTAACTGATACTCAAAATGGCTATTCTAGAGTTAGATATTGTGCACAGGCTAGAGCTATTGAAAATGAATGTTATGTAGCTATAGCTGGAAGTGTAGGGAATTTACCAAAAGTAAATAATATGGATATTCAGTATGCACAATCTATGGTATTTACACCTTGCGATTTTTCTTTTCCTGCAAATGGAATAAAAGCTGAAGCAACAACAAATACAGAAATGATTTTAATTGCTGATGTTGATTTAGATTTACTAAAAGATTTGAATCAATTTGGAAGTGTACGAAATTTAAAAGACAGAAGAACAGATATTTTTGAAGTAAAAAAACTTTCAAAAAAATAAAATAAAAATTATGAGTAAACCAATAACCAATTTTATAGAAAAATACTTTTTACATTTTAATGCAGCAACTTTAGTAGATGCAGCTAAAGGGTATGAAGACCAACTTAATAAAGGAAACAAAATGTTAGTTTCTTTAGCAGGTGCAATGAGTACTGCAGAATTAGGGAAAATTTTTGCAGAAATGATTCGCCAAGACAAAGTACATATTATTTCTTGTACAGGTGCAAACTTAGAAGAAGATATTATGAATTTAGTGGCACATTCTCATTATAAACGTGTTCCTAATTATAGAGATTTAACTGCTCAAGATGAATGGGATTTGTTAGAAAAAGGTCTTAATAGAGTAACAGATACTTGTATTCCAGAAGAAGAAGCTTTTAGAAGAATTCAAGAACATATTGTAAAAATATGGAAAGAAGCAGAAGCCAAAGGAGAACGTTATTTACCACATGAATATATGTACAAATTACTTTTATCTGGAGTTTTGGAGCAGTATTATGAAATTGATATCAAAGATTCTTGGATGTATGCAGCTGCAGAAAAAAACTTACCAATAATTTGTCCTGGTTGGGAAGACTCAACAATGGGTAATATTTTTGCATCTTATGTTATGAAAGGTGAGTTGAAAGCGAGTACTATGAAATCTGGAATAGAGTATATGACATTTTTAGCAGATTGGTATACAGCCAATTCTAAAAACGGAATTGGATTTTTTCAAATAGGAGGTGGAATTGCAGGAGATTTTCCTATTTGTGTAGTACCAATGTTGTATCAAGATATGGAAAGAACAGATACACCTTTTTGGAGTTATTTTTGTCAAATTTCTGACTCAACTACAAGTTATGGATCTTATTCAGGAGCTGTACCAAATGAAAAAATTACTTGGGGTAAGTTAGATATTGATACTCCAAAATTCATTATAGAAAGCGATGCAACAATTGTAGCACCACTTATTTTTGCTTACTTATTAGAAATGTAATTATTATGAAAAGAGTAATCGTAGAATACGCAAAACTAACAAAAGATATTTTAGATATGTTAATAGAGAAATATCCTGATGGATATGATTATCAAGATATTATATCCTTTAAAAATGCAAAAGGTGAAACTGTAAAAGCTATTGAAGTAAGAACAGAAGAAACCATTTATCTAGTTAAAATAAGTACTAAACTAGAAGAAGCAATGGAAGAGTATGCAGATGATGAAGAATTTTTCGATGATAATGATGATTTTGATGCAAATTTACCTGACGAAGATGAAGACTAAATAAGTTTCTTTTTAATACTAATAAAAAAACCTCGCAAATTGCGAGGTTTTTTTTTCTAAAAAGATATTATATTCTATCCTTTTGTTTTGTTTTTAAACTGATCAAACTTATCAGCTTCTGGCTTTGGCCAACTATTGTTAGAAGTATCAACATCCGCAGTTTCCATATCTGGATCTACTTTAATACTTTTAATTTCTTGTGTAGAAGAGAATACTCTTTTCACAGTATTGTCATTTTTCATCCAAATTTGTGCAGGGAATGTTTCTCTTTTTGTAGTACCATCTGCATACGTTAATTCTACAATCAATGGCATTACTAAACCTCCTGGTTTTTCAAACTCTACAGAATATAGGTAAGATGGTACTTCTTTTCCATTTGCATATTTATCCATAGCATTAGGGTTTGCATCTTCTTTGTTATCTGTAATGTAAACTAAGTCTCCTAAACTATCAAAGTATTGTTTGTATTGTTCTTTGAGTTTAGCAACTCTTTCGTTTGGCTTATCAGTTAAATATAGAGGTTTTACTTCTTTAATACCTATATCTGTAACATCTGTTGTGTAAAACCAACCTCTCCAAAACCAATCTAAATCCATACCAGATGCATCTTCCATAGATCTAAAGAAATCTTCTGGTGTTGGGTGTTTAAACATCCATCTTTGAGAATATGTTCTAAATGCTTTGTCAAATAATTCAGGACCCATAATAGTTTTACGTAACATATATAAACCAGCAGCTGGCTTAGAATATGCATTTGGTCCAAATTGTTTTACATAATCTCCTTGAGACATAATAGGAGAGATGTTAGATTGATCTCCACCCATATATCTAGTAATATCTTTTGCTGGGTTTGAGGCAAATAATTCTGCATCATATACATCTTCAGCTAAAATTTCTACAAATGAATTTAAACCTTCATCCATCCAAGTCCATTGTCTTTCATCAGAATTTACAATCATTGGAAAAAAGTTATGACCAACTTCGTGTACAATTACACCAATCATTCCTTTTTTAGTTCTATCTGAATATGTTCCATCTGGATTTGGACGACCAAAGTTGAAACAAATCATAGGATACTCCATTCCTTGTCTTTCTGAATGTACAGAAACAGCTTTAGGATAAGGGTAATCGAAAGTTAATTTAGAATATTCAATTAAAGTAGTTGCAACAGCTCTTGTAGAGTGCTCTTCCCATAATGGATTTCCTTCTTTTGGGTATAAAGATGTAGCCATTACTGTTTTACCATTAATGTTTACAGCCATTGCATCCCAAATATATTTTCTTGAAGTTGCAAAAGCAAAATCTCTTACTTTTTCAGCTTTAAACTTCCAAGTTTTTGTACCTGTAGCACGTCCTTTTTCATTTTTCTCAGCTTCTTCTTGAGTTACAATAATAACTGGGTTATCAAAGCTTTTTCTTGCTTTTTCAAAACGTTTGCGTTGTGTTTTAGTTAACACTTCTTTTTCGTTTTGTAAACTTCCTGTTGCTTCAACAATATGATCTGCAGGTACAGTTAAGTTAACTTCGTAATCTCCAAACTCTAATGCAAATTCAGAACGACCCCAAAACTGCATGTTTTGCCATCCTTCAACATTATTGTAAACTGCTAATCTTGGGAAAAATTGAGCAATTGTGTAGTTGTTGTTTCCATCTTCAAAAGACTCTAAACCAGAACGTCCACCATCTTTGTTGATGTCATTAATTTTGTAATTCCATTTAATACGAAATTCAAAAGTTTCACCTGGAGCTAATGATTTTGGTAAATTAATACGCATCATAGTTCTGTTGATAAAGTGAGATAATGGTTTACTATCATATTCAACTTTTTCAATTTTATAACCAAAACCTTTACCTTCACCCATATAAGATGATTTAAAATTATCTGGAGTAATAAATGGACTAGCAGAATTAGAACTTGCTAATGGTGTTTTAGAGTCATCTGCTCTCATATTTTGATCTAATTGCACCCATAAATATTCTAAAACATCTTTAGAATTGTTATGGTATGTAATTGTTTCATCACCATAAATTTTGTTATTTGCTTCATCTAAACGAATGTCCATAACATAATCAACTTTTTGCTGAAAATATTGGTGACCAGGTGCACCAGAAGCAGTATGTTGATCGTTTGGTGTTGCCAAAACATCTTTCAGTTGCCTAAACTTGTTTTCATCTGTGTGTCCTAATTGTGTTTTCCTTTTTTCTTGTTGTGCTTGCTGAGCAAATGCTGTTGAAGCAATTAAAAAGAAAGAAAATACGAATAAAGAAATTTTTTTCATTTGTATTGATTTGAATTTAGTAGCTATAAAATTAGTGATAAGTATATTAATAAATGGTAAATGTTAAAAATTTTAACAAACCTTTATCAAATAAAAAAGGCAATATGAAACCATATTGCCTTTTATTAAAATTTTAATGAAATTTAACCTTTCATTTTATTTTTAAATTTATCGAATTTAGAGTTGTTTTTTCTTGGAAAAGCGTTGTTTGAAGTATCTACATCTGCAGTTTCTAAATCTGGGTCTATTACAATGCTTTCTATTTGTTTTGATGAAGAAAATACTTTAGTTACTTCTTTATCATTATACCTCCAAATTTGTGCAGGGTAGGTTTTTCTTTCTTTAGAACAATCTTTATAAGTAAATTCAACAATGATTGGCATTACCAACCCTCCTGGTTTTTCATAAGTAATTTCGTAATGATATTTATCTTGATTTTGAGTAAAACCTAATCCATTTGAGGTGTCTTCTACAAACGCTACAGTATCACCCGTAGTTTTTGTTGAGAATTTTTTAACTTCTTTTACACCTATATCTGTTACGTCTGTTGTGTAAAACCAACCTCTCCAAAACCAATCTAAATCTACACCAGAAGCATCTTCCATAGTTCTAAAGAAATCTGCTGGAGTTGGATGTTTAAACATCCATCTTTGAGAATATGTTTTAAATGCATGGTCAAACAAGTCTTTACCCATAATTGTGTTTCTTAAAATGTGTAAAGCTGTTGCTGGCTTACCATAAGCGTTGTTTCCAAAGCTATAAACATTATCTCCTTTAGACATAATTGGTGCAATTCTAGATTGATCTCCACTCATATACCTAACAATATTTTTAGGTAAACCTCTTGTTATTGGAAAGTTAGGATCGTAATCCCATTCTGCTAACATTTCTAAGTAAGAATTTAATCCTTCATCCATCCAAGTCCATTGTCTTTCATCAGAATTTACAATCATTGGGAAAAAGTTATGACCAACTTCGTGTACAGTAACTTTTATCATTCTGTATTTCATTCTATCTGAATAGCCTCCATCTGGTAAATCTGGTCTACCAGGATTGAAACAAATTTGTGGATATTCCATTCCCATTTGTCCATCAACAGAAATTGCTTTATGGTAAGGATAATCAAAAGTATATTTAGAATACGTTTTTAATGTCTGTGCAACTGCTCTTGTTGAGTGATCTCCATATAAAGGATTCGCTTCTTTAGAATATAAAGATTCAGCCATTACTGTCTTACCATTAATATCTACAGCCATTGCATCAAAAATAAATTTTCTAGATGTTGCAAAAGCGTAATCACGTACGTTTTCTGCAATAAACTTCCAAGTTTTTGTTCCTGTTGCTTTTGATTTTTCAATCTTTTCTGCTTCTTTTTGTGTTCTGATAATTACAGGATTGTCAAAAGTTTTTCTAGCTTTTTCAAATCTTTTCATTTCTTTTTCAGAAAAAACATCTTCTCTATTTTGTAAAACACCAGTAGCTCCTAACATATGATCTTCTGGAACAGTGATGTTTACTTCAAAATCTCCAAATTCTAAAGCGAATTCACTACGTCCCCAAAATTGATCGTTTTGCCATCCTTCAACATTATCATATACACACATTCTTGGGTAAAATTGTGCAATTACATAGTTATTGTTATCATTCTCTTCAAAGTGTTCGTAACCAGATCTTCCTCCTTGAGTTCTATGATTGTTGATGTTATACCACCAAGAAATATTAAATTCAAATGTATCTCCAGAAGCTAATGGTTCTGTTAAATTGATACGCATCATGGTTTGATTGATAGTGTAAGATAAATCACTTCCATCATCATTTGTAACACTCATAATATTAAAACCACCATCAAATTGCTCTTCAGGAAAACTTCTTTCAAAGCCAGTTTTACTTAGTTTTTTTGGAATGGAATTAGGAGAGATATCTGGAGTTTTAGAGTCTGCAGCTCTCATATTTTGGTCTAATTGTACCCATAAATATTCTAAATCGTCTTTAGAGTTATTATGATATGTAATGGTTTCTGAACCAGTAATTTTTGTATTTGCATCGTCTAAAACAATATCCATTTTATAATCTACCTTCTGTTGAGTGTAGGCTGTACCAGGTTTTCCAGAAGCTGTTCTCTGTAAATTTGGAGTTGGTAATTCTTGCTTTAGCTGTTTAAATTTATTTTGATTTGTGTGCCCTTGTTTGGTAATTTGCCCATAAGAACTGGCCGCAAAAACAAAGGATAAAAGTAAAAATCCAATTTTTTTCATGAATGGTGGTTTTTATTAATAATTATTGTTTAAAGTTTAGTGTTGTAAAAGTTTTGTCTTTAGTAAGCATAACGCTTTTATGCTTTTTACGCACTTTAGTTTTGATTAAGTTTTGTTGCGTTTCAAAATATTCTAAAAGTATTTCATTAGATACTTCCATTTTATTTATTTCTTCGATGTTTTCAATTTCTAAATAAAATAAAACGAGATCTCCTTCATATTCTTTTCCAATATAATTAAAGTTTTGGTTGACATCATCAACTTTAAATTTTAGTTTACTTTTTAAATATTTTTCAAAGTAAATATCGTTGTTTTGTAACTCTTTTTTTGTGGTTAGTTGTAAGTCGATATTATAATCTTTATTCAAAGCAAGTTCAATATCATCCATAAAAACATTTATCATTATTTGAACTGCTTTAGCCTCTTTCTTATAATTAATTTGGGTTAAGCTTAAATAATATTTATGCGTAGAGAATGATAAAAGAGGAATTATTAAAAAGATTAATAGGTATTTTTTTGATATCATATTTTGATAAAAATCAATTATTGAGCCAAATTACTCATTTTTTATGATTTTTAAGTAAGAAACACTTTCTCTTCTTAAAATTTTAATTAATTCTAGCATTCTGTTTTCTTTATGCATATTTTCTATACCTAAAGGATTACAGTACTCTAAAAAATGAAAATACCTTTCAATAGGAATTTTTAATTCATCGAAAAAAAACTTCTCTCCAAGTTCTGATAATATTTTATAAGGGAAAGCTTTTTTTTGAGCCAATTTTTTTCTCAAAGCCCACAAACGTTCAGAGTTTTTAAATGGCATAACTACAGAAGCACCTGCACCAGCCATTGGTATTGCTCCAACCATAGTATTTACTATTGGTGGTTTTGCTCTGGAAATTTCATCAATTGTAAAATCTTTTTCAGAGAAGTCTACGTTTGAGAAATCCATTACATTTCTTAACAATGAATCTTTTTCGTTTCTAGGAACATTTTTAGTGTCAATTCCTAATCTTCCTGTTAAATTATGTCTCTTTAGTTCAAAAGCTGTTAAATTGTAGATATTTGAAGTTAGCTGTACATTTATTTTTTTATTTTCTACTATTTCTTTTGTGATAAGAATTTTTTTAGTGATGTGCTGCACAGATGAAAAACGCAACGTATCTCCTTTAGAAACAAAAATTCTAAACAATCCTTTATCGCTTGAAAATGTTCCTTGGCTTGTGTTTAAATTAATAATATTAGCGTTTTTAATAACCCCAATAGAATCTATTACTTTACCTGTTATTATTTGTTTTTTTTCTTGTGATTGTATTTTGGCAATCACAAAAACAAAAAAGAATAGAAATAGTCGTTTTTTTAACATAAATATTTTATTCAATTACAAAGTAACTATTTTATAAATATAAAATAAACCCATTATATGTAAACTTATGTTAAAACCATAGAAGATTGATTTGTATTCTGTCTTTTATAAAGTGTTTTTTAGTTTTAAAATTTTTATTTTTGAAGTATGAAAAAAATGATAATTGCAAGCACTTCTACAATTCATAGAAGTGATTATTTAGAATATTTATTACCAACTTTAAATTTTTTTTTTACTGATGTAAAATCAATCTTATTTATACCTTATGCAAGACCAGGAGGTATTTCTTATAATGATTATACAAAAAAAGCGAAAAATGCTTTTGATAAAATTGATATCGATGTAAAAGGAATTCATGAATGTGATAATCCAAAAGAGGCTTTAAAAAATGCTGAAGCTATTTTTACTGGTGGTGGAAATACTTTTGAATTGGTAAATCAATTATACAAACAAGGTGTTTTATCAACTTTAAAAGACGTTATAGAAAATGGAACATCTTATTTAGGCACAAGTGCAGGAAGCAATATTTGTGGTATTTCTATGATGAATACAAATGACATGCCAATTGTTTATCCACCAAGTTTTACAACAATGGGTTGTATTCCATTTAATATTAACGCACATTATTTAGATCCAATTCAAGGCTCTAAACATATGGGTGAAACTCGTGAAACTAGAATAAAGGAGTTTCATGTATTTAACGAAACTCCAGTATTAGGTTTACGAGAAGGAAGTTGGTTAGAAGTTTTAGACAACACTATTTTACTAAAAGGAAAGTATTCTGCAAGGTGTTTTACAGCAAACACAAAACCTTTTGAATTAGAAAGTGGGAGAGAGGTTACTTTTACTAATAAGTAACGTAATCTACTATTTCTAAACCATAGCCAATCATTCCAACTCTTTTTGTTTGTTGATTGTTGGTTAGTAATTTTAACTTGCTGATGTTTAAATCGTGTAAAATTTGAGCTCCAATTCCAAAATCTCTTTGATCCATTGCAATTGCAGGTGCTTTTAATTCCCCATTTTTTTGATTTTCTTTTAAAACATGCAACCTACTTAATAAGTTTTTAGATTGATTTTGTTGATTTATAAACAAAATAGCACCTTTCCCTTCTTCATTTACCACTTGAAACATTTGGTCTAACTTCTTATCTGCATTATTGGTTAATGTTCCTAAAATGTCATTATTAACCAAAGTTGAGTTTATTCTTGTTAATACTCCATCTTCATGTGTCCAAGAACCTTTTGTTAAAGCAATATGAACTTGGTTATTGGTAGTTTGTTGATATGCTCTTAATCTAAACTTACCAAAGCGAGTTTCAATCTCAAAATCCTCTTTCTTTTCAATTAAAGAATCGTGCTCCATTCTATAAGCAACTAAATCTTCTATAGAAACAATTTTTATATCAAATTTTTTTGCCACTTTTAGTAATTGAGGTAAACGAGCCATGGTACCATCTTCGTTCATAATTTCTACTATAACCCCTGCTGGCTGTAAACCTGCTAGTCTAGCAAAATCTATTGCTGCTTCTGTATGACCTGTTCTTCTTAAAACACCACCTTCTTTTGCTTTTAGAGGAAAGATATGACCTGGTCTTGCTAAATCGAAAGGTTTGGTGTCTTTATTAATTAAAGCATTTATGGTTAAAGCTCTATCTGAGGCAGAAATACCAGTTGTAACACCTTTACCACGTAAATCTACAGAAACCGTAAAAGCAGTTTCCATAGGGTCTGTGTTGTTGTTAACCATCATTCCTAATTCTAGTTCTTTACAACGATTTTCTGTTAAAGGTGTGCAAATTAATCCTCTACCATGAGTAGCCATAAAGTTTACCATTTCTGGTGTAACCTTTTCTGCTGCTGCTAAAAAATCACCCTCGTTCTCTCTATTTTCATCATCAACTACAATAATAACTTTACCATTTCTAATATCATTTATAGCTTCTTCTATGGTGTTTAATTTTGATGTTTGTTGTGAGTTATTTGTTGTCATATTTTTGAACCTTTTTTAGGTAATATTTTTTTAAATATATTAGTTAAGGGTTGTAAGAAAGAGTTTAAATTAAAAATTCCTTTATCTTTTGTTGCTCTGTTAGTTAGTAGAATAGCTAATGGAATCATTATAATTGCAGAAATCCACGAGCCTAAAAAAGCAGTAATAGAACTTTCTTCAGCCAGGTTTTTTCCAAATGTGTTTGCAAAGAAATATAATACGTAAACACCAATTGCTAAAATCATTGGTAACCCAAAGCCTCCTTTTCTTATAATGGAACCTAGAGGAGCTCCAATAAAAAATAATATGATACAAGAAAGTGAAAACGCA
This sequence comes from uncultured Polaribacter sp., assembly GCA_963973485.1. Taxonomy (GTDB): domain Bacteria; phylum Bacteroidota; class Bacteroidia; order Flavobacteriales; family Flavobacteriaceae; genus Polaribacter. The sequence continues at coordinate 13,077 of CAXBAC010000018.1, forward strand.
ACCCTATTATAATACTCAGTATCATAATAATTAACTACTTTTCTATTCCATTTTATGCTTTCTGTATTGGTTCTTAAGTTACTTACTAGTCTGTTTGATTTTGTGAGTGCAGAATTTAGAATGGTGATTTTATCTTGCAACTCAAAATTATTTATAATAATGCTATCTACATTTTTCTTTTTTAATGAGTCTGGATATTTATATAAGTCACTTGCTTCAGCACTTATAAAAATATTTTTTGCTCTTATTTTTAGAATTTCATCATAATTACTTTTTAATTTAGGTATGGTATCTTTAATCTGTTTAAGAGTAAGCATCATTGGGCCTGTTGCTGAATTTAAGGAATCTAACTTTCCTTCATCTAAAGAATCTCCAATATCTATATTAAATTCGTATTCGTTAAAAGTGGCATTAGAAGCAGCCATTTTTTGTCTTTTAAGAGAGGTTCTTGCAGATTTCACATGTTCTTCGTAATAATTACCATCATACAAAACAAAGGTCATGTACCTACTACCTTCTTCTGTTACAATTTTTCCTCTTTCTGCAGTAATTACTTTTTGATTTCCTCTATTACTGGTTAAGTCATAAATTAAAACATTTTTCAATAAATTTTCTTCTTCGCCATATTTTTCATCAAATTTAATTTGATATCCAGGTAAATCTGAATTAAAACTGCCAGGAACTAAAGCCAATGCAGGTTTTTTCTTTTTTATATTGATGTATAAATTACGCTGTTTTAAATTCGCGTAAGGAAAAATATTGTTTAGAAACAAGAAATTAATTCCGCTTAAAGCAATAGCTAAAAACGCAATTGGTCTTACCATTCTTTGTAATGAAATTCCAGCAGATTTTGCAGCAGCGAATTCGTAGTTTTCACCTAAATTTCCTAAAGCCATTATAGATGATAAAAGCACACCAATTGGTAATGCTTGTGGAATTATCATTAGAGTGGTGTAGTATAAAAATTTTAAGATAAATATAATACTGATACCTTTACCAGCAATATTTTCGAAAGCTTGCCATAAAGCTTGCATAACCAATACAAATAGTACAATTAGAAATGTAGCTATAAAAGGCAGTAGAAAGCTTTTTAAAATGTATCTATCTAAAATTTTCATAAAAAGCAAAAATAGCATCTTAAAAGATAAGATGCTACTAATTTTCTGTTAATTGAAAGAATTAATCAATAGTGAATTTTTGATTCAAATACTTTTGTTTATCAAAACTAAAAAAGCTATCAGATAAAGGTTGATTACTTTTAAAACTAGTAATTGTAAAACTTGTTTTAGCTCCATTAGATCCTGTTTGAATTAACTTATAAATATGCTTTGTTTTTGCATCTATACCTAATTCAACTTTAATAATGTCTGAATTACTATCTATAGGGTTTAGAGTTACAAATTGAATTTTTCTTCCTTTTATGTTTATTAATTTTCCCATTTCGAAATTATATCCTTCTTTATAGAAAGTTAATAGTTTAGAAGGATATATAAAACCATCATCTGCATCTAAATAACCTTCAGTAATAGAAACTTCTTTTTCCTCATTATTAATAACATAAAGCTTTCTACCATCGAAAATAAATTGATTTCCAAGATAGTTTAAGCTATATTTTTCTCCCTTTAAGTTTATTTCACCTCTAATTGGTGGTTCATCACCTTCATTAATACCAGCTTCTTCGTTACTTAATGTTTGGCTAAAACCTAAATACATATTGTCATACGCACTCATTTTTGTTGAAACCTCATCTAATAAAGCTTTTGCTTCTAAAGAGTTTTGAGAAAAGGTAATGCTTGTTATAAATAAGCTTAAAAATAATACTACTAATTTGTTCATGTTTTTTAATTATCTACTTGCAAATCTACAAGAAGTTATTGTTTTTTTTCGTTT
>CAXBAC010000019.1:0-14855 GCA_963973485.1 uncultured Polaribacter sp.
TTTATATTCAGGTAATTGCCATGTTTTTGCTTCTTTTTGTACAACTATGTTTCTTTTTTGCAAATCATAAGCAAACTAAAAAACACACAAAATCCTTATAAAAAGACCGTTCATCTAAAGTAATCAGTCGTTAATATCTTCAACTATATTAAATCTACTTCTTTTAAATAGATTTGTATAAAATAAAATTTTTATAATGAAATTAGCAATAGTAACAGCATATCCACCAAGTAAAGTAACTCTAAATGAATATGCATATCATTTGGTAAAAAGCTTTAGACAAAGTGAAAAGGTAACAGAATTATTGTTATTAACAGATAAAACTCCAGGAGCTAAAGACATTAATTTTACAGAAAATGGTTGTAAAATTACTGTAAAAGAGTGTTGGGAATTTAATAGTTATGAAAATACGACACTTGTTACTAGAGCAATTAATGAAACTAACCCAGATGCTGTATTGTTTAATTTACAATTCATGAAATTTGGAGATAAAAAAGTAGTTGCAGCTTTAGGCTTAATGTTACCATTAATTTGTAAGATAAAAAAAATACCAACTATCGTCTTATTGCATAATATTTTAGAACAAGTAGATTTAGAGAGTGCAGGTTTTACATCAAATAAATTGGCTCAAAAAGTGTATAATTTTATAGGCACAACTCTTACTAAACTTATATTAAAAGCAGATTTAGTAGCAGTAACTATGGATAAATATGTTACCACTTTAGAAGAAAAATATAAAACAGGTAATGTTAAAATGATTCCTCATGGAACTTTTGAAATTCCTAAAAAACCAAGCCATACACTACCAAAAGGACCTCTTAAAATTATGACTTTTGGAAAGTTTGGAACTTATAAGAAAGTTGATAATATGATTGAGGCTGTAGAAAAAGTTAGAAAATCTACAGGTTTAGATTTAGAAATAGTTATTGCAGGTACAGATAACCCAAATGTACCAGGTTATTTGAAAGATGTAGAGGAAAAGTATAGTCATGTGCCACAATTAACTTTTACAGGTTATGTAGAAGAAAAAGATGTAGAAACTATATTTACTGAAAGTGCAGTAGTAGTTTTTCCTTACACATCAACTACAGGAAGTTCTGGAGTGTTACATCAAGCAGGTAGTTATGGTAAAGCTGTTGTTATGCCAAATTTAGGAGATTTAGCAACTTTAATTGAAGACGAAGGTTACAGAGGTGAGTTTTTTGAACCTGAAAGCGTAACAAGTTTGGCAAACGCAATTGAAGCAATTGTAACTAATAATGTACACAGAATACACTTAGAAGTAGCAAATTATAATGCTGCAACAGCATTTCCAATGGAAAGAATTACAAACATGTATTTAGCTGAGTTTGATGCTATAAAAAACAAAAAACTTTTAAACGAAAAGTCGCATTCAAAACCTTCTATTGTTTAGAAATATATTTAAATGAAGGTTTTTTATTGCCTTTACTATCTATAAAACCAAATTCTTTTTGAAGATTGACTTTCCAAGGAAGTTTCCCTACAACTTCCATTGGAATTTCCTCAAAATCATACAAAGTCCAAGATAAAAATGAAATATTATTTTTATTAAGGACTTTTTGCATTTCTTTATGATAAGTCGCTTGTATTTCTTGAGCATTAAGTTGAGGTTTCCAAAAACCACTATAAGAAGATAAGCCAAATTCTCCTAAAACTAATTCTTTATTAGGAATTTTTAACTTTAAATTTTGATAAGCTTGTTCAAAGTTTGCTTTGTTTTCATAATAATGAAAACTAATAAAATCTAATTCTTTGTGCAAAATCGTAGCACTTTCTATATTAGACCAACCTATTGTTATAGGATGTTTTTTATCAATAGATTTTACAAAAAACAGCATTTGTTCTAGCCAAGAAATTACAGTTTCTTTTCCTCTTGATTCAAAATCTAAATTTGGTTCGTTTTTAAGATCCCAAGCTAAAAGTGCATCATGATTTTTAAATGTATTTACAATTGTTTCTATATGTCTTTGGTTTAAAGTCCAGTCTAAAACATCATAATTTCCATAAAAATCAAAAAGCGTAATAACTACTTTAAGCTTATTTTTATCTGCAGCATCTAAAATAAGTTTTAGTTTGTTTAACTTATTTTGTTTTACAGTTGCTCTACCAAAATCATCATAAGGAATAAATATTCTAATAGTATTTAAATCAGCTTTTTTAATAATTTTAAAATCTTTATTTATGGTTTTTATATCAAATAAATCTCCATACATATCCCAGGGTGTATCTTTAGGATAGTAATTAATACCCTTCATTTTAAAATCTACTGGTTTTACAATAATTTTTGGTTCTAGGATTTCTGAACGCTGTTTCACTAAATGTCTTATTCTCCAAAAACCATCTTCTAATAATAAAATTACTTTGTAAGTGTTTTGTTCTGTGGTTTCAAAAACAAGTGAATCGTTTTTAAATATTTTTTTGTATTCTAAAACATTTTTATCTTCTAAAACTACAAGTTGCCCATCTTCACTAAAAAATAATACATCAGGATTATGTTTTAGAGTTGTAGTATTTATAGTTATGTTTTCTTTTTTGTTTTCATTTAAATTACTGTAAATATTCTTCCTTGCATTTTTGGTGTAATAGTCTTCAATACCAGTTTTGTCATTAGTTTTAAAAGCTACATTTTTTACATACCATGCATCTAAATAATCATTTTCTATGCTCTTTAATAACTGTTCGTCCATTCTCCTGCCTTCATTTCCATTATTAACCCAAGTAAGTTTAGGCAAGTATTGTACTTCTTTTTTTACAGCTGTATGTAAAATTTTACTTCTATCTGCTCCTGTATTTAAGTAAGTAAAAAGAGAACTAATTAAAAAAGTAATTACAGAAATTACTAAAACGTAACTCATTATTAAAAAAACTCTAAGCATATATATATTCTTTTTTACCATATTTTTTTAGATTCAAATACTTTTTCTATACCTGCTGTAGAAATTTTAAGTGTGTAATTCCCGTTTTTAAAAACTACTTTATCTAAATTAAACTCAACAAAACCGTTTCTCGAAGGTTTTACAACTGTTTCAATTTTTTTATTTTGATAAAATACTTTTAATTCAACAGTTAATCCATCAGGAATCATTTGTTCCATAAAACTTTGAATTGGACCTACTAGAATAGTTCTATTTTGGTTTTTAAAAACTACTGTATAATCATTTACAGCTTTTTTAAATTTTAAGGTTATAGGTTCACTTTCTGCAATTCCTGTTATTTGTGCTTTTACTGTCCAATAATCTTCAAATTCTGGATGTAAAATTTTTGCATAGGCAATACCATTAATAGTGGTACCAGATGCTTTAAGTAAAATACCTTTTTTATTTTTTATATAAAATGTAACTAAAGTACCATCACTAATTATATTATTATTTTTATCTTTTATTATTGATGTATAAAAGGTAGTTATTTGATTACCATCTGCAAATTCATGAACTCTTTTAAAGGAAATTTCAAAATTTTCTGCAATTGCAGGCATACTATTTACCACATATTCTTTAGAGTTTAATTCTTTAGATGTTGTAGAGAGCAGCATTCGTCCATTTTTTAATGGCGAATAAATATTTTTATATCCAATTAAGTTTTTTGTATTTATTGTTGATTGATTAAAGTTTGATAGGAATTGTCTATGAATGGTAACTTTAGTTGTGTCTTTTAAAACATTGTCTAAATCATCTGTAGGTAAAACAACTAACATTGAGTAATCTGTTCCACCAGCTTCAATACTTGGTGGGCCTAAATAAGTTTCTAAAGTAGCAGGTTTATCTTTAGGATGAATGGAAATGTTACCATTCAGTTTTTTAGAATCCCCTACTAAAACCCAGTGTAGAACTCCTTTTTTTACACTTAAAAACTCAGGTATTGTAAAAGTAAAAATACTTTTTTGATATTTACCTTCTATAATTGTTGAGCCATAGCTATTGGTACAATATAATTGTAATTTAGTATTGCTGTTCGCTTCAAACTTTAATTTTACGATTTCACCTACTGTAAAATCTTTTTGCTTGGTTAACAGTTTAATGTTTTTGTTTTCTTGAGCAATAGATTGTAAAATTATCACCCAAAGAAATATAAAAAATAGATTTGTTTTTAAGTTCATTATTTTGGGTTTCCTATATAACTATTCATTTCAATTTTTAAATAATCATATTTATCATGGTCTATTTTTAATAATTGATTTGTATGATGTTCTATTTTTCTATTTGCTATTATTTTTGATGCAATATTTTTATTTGGTAATCCATTTACAAAGCAATTCGTCATATCTTCACTTATAACAGTAATGTTGCTATTTTTTAAAATAGGGTAAGAGAAGTATTGCTTACGCTGTTGTCTAATACCATCTTTTAAAAATAAATGATCTACCCAAATTAATTTTTTAGTATTGCTATAATATGTTATTAAAAGTTGAGGTACAGTAATTTCTTGTAAACCACTATTAAATAAAGATCCATTTATAGTTGATTTATTTATGGTAACATTATTTAAAACAGTATTTTTATACAAATCACTATTAGATACATTACCAGCAGCTTGTAAATTAAATTGTGTAGGTTGTTCATCAAAAGCTATTGGTGTAAATTCATCAGGGTTAAAAGAGTTAGGAATTGAATCTTGTGTTTTAGACCAAGCAATACCCTCAAAATTAATTCTAAAAGAACTAATTTCTTTAGGCATAAGTTTGTGCTTTATATGATATTTAGCATTATAAGTGGCCAATTCTTTGTTATTATCATTATATAAAGTTCCTTTTATAGTAACATCTGCAGGCACATTATCTATATTTTGAATCTCCCCAATTATAGCATAACTTTTATTAAATTTCACCAATTTGGCAGATACAATTTCTAAAACTGGCTGTTTTAAAACATCTTCATGATAAGTTTCTTCTGTAGTTATTCTTCTTCTACCTTGATTAAAATAGCCTGTTGTATTATTAGAGTAAAGCTGATCTGGAGGTAAGTCTGAATCTAATTTTTCTGGCCTTATATACCATTTTCCTTTTCTCTTAACTACTGTTTTATAGTCGGTTTTATTAATTTTTTCAAGTGGAGTAATCCATTTGGTATCCACTTGTAAAATAACCAAACTATCTGTGTCTGTTATTCTTTTTGATTCTATAGCATCTAACTTAGCATAAGAACTTAAAAGCCCATCTGTAACAGAGTTTTCTAGCATAAATTGAGAAATGCTAATATTACTTTCTGGATCTGTAAGTGAAAAACTTTTTTCGAATTCTTTAAAATCTAAAGCATCATAATAGGCTGTAATTAAGTTTTCTGGACTTCTTTGCGTATCGTTTTTTAAATAAAACAGATACAAACCATACCCAATAATAATACAAAATAAAAAACTCCAAATATGAGTGGTTTTAAAAACTTTTTTCGAGAACTTTTTATAATCAATCTTATACTTTAAAAAAGCTGGATTAATTTTTAATTCAGACTTTAAATTCCTTATAAAAATAGATTGTATATTTAACAAGAAAGCTATAATAACTGTTAAAAAAGGAACAAGACCCCAAAGTATTTTTTGCCATTTTGCAACGTCATCTTTTGGTAAAATAGATGATAAAGGAGGCACATTTAAACGTTCCCAAACCATAATTCCGTTTTCTAATTGAGGTAAACGTTGCCAACCACAGAAATACAAAATAGGATCGTAAAATTTATCATTAGAAAATATATATTTTAAGTTGTACTTTTCTGGAGTTGTTAAAAATTGCTGTAAAGAACCTATACCTGCAACTCCTTTAAATTTCGAATTTTCTAAACGTTCAATGGGCCTTGTGGTTAATTCTGGTAATCTTCTAGCAGAATGGTAATTACCATCTACAGTTAAAGCATTTGTTTGTGCAGAAAGCCAAGCCATTTGGTCTCCAAAACCTAAAGTTAAAAATCGCCATTTAAAATGTTGATCTTGATTTAAGAAATTTACAATAGGTAGCATTTTTATTTTCTGAGGTTGAGAAGGTCTAAAATACCCTAAACTCATTGTAAAAACTGCCATAAATAAAAACATGCTTGCCAATACAACTCCTAGTAATCTATGATAAACAGCACCAAATTTTTGTTGTATGAGTGTTTTTAAATCTGCCTGAACAAATCTGTAAATAAATTCACCAAAAAGAGGTAGAGCCATAATAGAAGCCCAAAGTGTAAACCTGTCTAAAGTTAGAATATTAAATGCGTTTTCACCTAAAATCATTTTAGGAATAGGTGTTGTACCCCCAGTTCCTAAAATTACTAGCATTGTAAAAGATAATCCAAAAAATAAATACCTTTTACTAAAGTACCTGTAAAAAAAATAGGGAAGTAGAAACAGTAAAATACCCCAAGGAATTAGAAAAAAAACTAAACCAGAAGATGTTATTTCTAAAAAATTATCTCTAGATCCATGTGGAATTGGAACTTGAGTAATTGGGTTGTTTTTAGAGTTTATCCAATAAGGTAAAATACAGAATATGATAAGAAATAATGCTGAAAACCCAAATGTTAAATTCTTTTTAAGTTGTTTAATAAAGTTTCTTAAAAACACTTTAAAAGTTATTTTTTTATAAGATTTTACTTCATCAAAAGAAACATCCATAATAACCATACCAATTAAAGGAAAAATAAAAAACACCATTCCAAATATTGGGGTAACATGATGTGAGGTTACTGTAACTGCAATTAAAGAAAGAGACGTAAATAAAAAAGAATATTTACCTGTTTTTAACCACAAATAAATTTCTGGTAAAGCATGCATTAAAATAGAAATTCCAATAATACTTGGTAACTGACCAAATACATGCAGGGTTTCTAAAAAAGATGAAGAAAAAACAGCAAGATTAGCAGCATAACCTGCTACTGTGCTATTACTTGTCATCATTAAAGAAAAACGATACACTCCAGTTACAAATAAAACAATACTAATAAGTGCAACTGAAAAAAGACCAAACTTTAAACCGCCAATTAAAGATAGTGCTGCAATAGATTGATGTACTAAAGGAGGGTAACTCATTACAGTAAAACCAGTATACCATTCGTAGTTCCAAGGTTCAAACCAACTAGTTGCATAATGATCTGCAAAAAACAAATGAATTAGAGCATCATAAGTAGTTTCTAGAGTAAAAAAAATAGAAGTACCATGAAATGCAATACCTAATAATATTGCACAAATAAGATATTTATTTGAGGTTTTTTTCATGGGATATTTAATACTGTAAATATAGAAGTTTTTAAGAGTTCATAATATTTATTTAAACCACAGAAAATTGCAATTCATCTAAATAAAAGAATATTTTTAACTGATTCAGAAAAAAAGAAATTCTATTGCTAAGTAATTTTGCCGAATAATAATCATAATAGTAAAAATGAAAGTATTAGCAATAGACGACCAAAAATTAGTATTAATACCTTTAGAAGCTAGATTAAAAGCTTTAGGTTACGAAGTAATTACAGCAACTTCTGCTCTAGCAGGTATTTCTACTTTTAATTCTTTTAAACCAGATTTAGTTATCGTAGACATTAATATGCCTGAAACATCTGGAATTGAGGTTGTAAAATACATTCGTTTAGATCAAAAATCTGAAACTCCTATTATGATTTTAAGTGGTAATACTAATGATGCTATTATTACAGAAGCTTTTGATTTAGGTGTAAACGACTATATGAAAAAACCTCTTAGTTTAAGTGAGGTTTGCTCAAGAACAAAACGTTTAATTGGTGTGCCAAATCAATTAGAAAATACCGAAAATTATAAAGATGTACTTATTCAGCAAAGATGTGTTGGAGTTGTAATACCTTGTTATAATGAAGAAGATAGATTATTAAGTAAAGAATTTTTAAATTTTATTGATAAAAACACAGGGTATCACTTGTGTTTTGTAAATGATGGAAGTAAAGATAAAACTCTTGAAGTTTTAAATGCACTAAGAAAAGGAAGAGAAGATTTTATTACAGTTTATGATTGTGAAAAAAATGGAGGTAAAGCAGAAGCTGTAAGATTAGGTATGTTGCATATGGCAACTCATAAAGATTTAGACTACATAGGGTTTTTAGATGCAGATTTATCAACAGATTTATCAGATTTTGATGATTTAGTTTCAACAATAGAAAACTCTAATTACAAAATAGTTAGCGGTTCTAGAATTAGTAGAATGGGTGCAGATATTACTAAAGAATCTGCAAGAAAAATAATTAGTTTAACCATAAATTTTATTATCAGAAAAATACTTTCTATGGATTTTAAAGACACACAATGTGGAGCTAAAATTTTTAGTAAAGACGTAATAGAAATATCATTTAAAGATAAATTTGTAACTCAATGGATTTTTGATGTAGAAATTTTTAAAAGAATAACTCATCATTTTGGTTTAGCAAAAGCTAAAGAAATTTTATGTGAACAACCTCTAAAAAGATGGATTCATGCAGATGGTTCTAAACTTTCTATGAAAGATTCTATTAAAATTGTTGGTCAACTTGGGCAGATTGCTTGGACATACAGAACCAAAAGAAAATCTAATAGTGATTTTAAAAATAAAAGTTTAACCAAATCTACCCCCATTTTAGTGTCTAAAAAAACAGTTTAGTAATGCACAATGGAATTATAATAGTTTTTCATAATGATGAGAAAAATATTAATGTAGAGCAACTAGTTTCTATAATAAAAAAAAATAATTATAAAATTTGTTTAGTTAACAATGCAAGTACAGATAATACAATAGCATTTTTAGAACAAATAAAAATACAATTTGATTTAAATTCTAAAGTTTTTGTTTTAGATAATAAGCACAATAAAGGTTTAAAAAATGCATTAAAATTTGGAGCTCGTTTTCTACAAAGCCAAACTAATTTTAACGCAATTATTTACTTAGAATCTAAAATGACACCTTATTTAAAATATATAAGTCAATACTTTACTCAGTTAACTTTAGAAAAGTCTTCTTTTAATGCAATACCAACAAGATCGTCTAGAAATTCTCTTAAAGATGTGTATGATCTTAAAGAACTTTTAAAAGTAAATTATAACGTTTAGTTTAGTAAATCATTTTTTATTCTAAAACAATTTTCACATCCAAGAAATTTAGGATTTCCGAATTCTTCTTGCCAAAAACCCTCTAATATATCTTTAGTTAAACATTTATAAACTACAGTACCAAAATAAGTTTCGTGTTCTTCACCAATATAATTAAAGTTAATTACTAAAATATTATTTTTAAAAAAACCTGTACCAAATTGCTCTTGGTTTTTATTAATAATCCACTTTGCAATAATTCTATTATTTTCATCTAAAGATAAGTTTAAAGTGCCTTTATAGGTTTCTGTAGATTCATTTTGATTGCTACCAATAATCGAAAAGTTACCAAGTATTTCTTGAGCTATCATTTACTTTCCGATACAAAAATTAGAAAAGATATGCCCTAGAATATCTTTATCTACATCATAATCTCCAGTAATTGTACCTAAATGCTGTAAACATTCTCTAATATCAATAGAAAATAAATCTGTAGAAATTTCTAAATCTATACCTTGCTGAACAGATTTAATAGCAATAAGGGCATTGTTCAATGCTTCAAAATGACGAGAGTTTGTAACTATAGTTTCATTATTACTTAAAGCTCCAATGTTTACTAAAGAAGTAAGTTCTTTTTTAAGTGTTTCTAGCCCTGTTTTATTTTTTGCTGATAAAGGAATTAAGTTTTCAATATCTGAAATTAAATTCTGAGTATCTTCATTAGAAACTAAATCTATTTTATTGGCTACAACTAGTAATCTTTTATTTGGGAAACGTTGTTTAATTAATTCAATTTCTTCTTTCCTTTTTTCTTGTCTTTCTATTCTAGAGTCTATTAAAAAGATAATAAGTTGTGCGTTTTCTGCTTTTTCGTAAGCTTTTTTAATTCCTATAGTTTCTACAACATCTTTGGTTTCTCTTATACCTGCTGTATCTATGAACCTAAAAGCAACTCCATCTATTATAATTTCATCTTCAATAGCATCTCTTGTAGTACCTGCAATGTCTGAAACTATCGCTTTTTCTTCGTTTAATAAAGCATTTAATAGGGTAGATTTACCAACATTGGGTTCTCCAATAATTGCAACTGGTATCCCTTTTTTTAGTGCATTACCAAATGAAAAGGAGTCTATTAATCGTTTTAATACAAAGGTTATTTTAGTTACGAGTTCTTTAAACTTTGTTCTGTCTGCAAACTCAACATCTTCACCAGAAAAATCGAGCTCAAGTTCTATTAATGCTGCAAAATCTAGTAACTGACTTCTTAATTCTTTTAACTCGTTAGAAATTCCTCCACGCATTTGCTGTATAGCCATTTGATGACTTGCTTGTGAGTTTGACGCTATAACATCTGCTACTGCCTCTGCTTGAGATAAATCCATTTTACCGTTTAAAAATGCACGCATGGTAAACTCTCCATTATCTGCCATTCTACAACCGTTTTGTAAAAATAATTGAATAATTTCTTGTTGTATAAAGCTAGAACCATGGCAAGATATTTCTACAACATTTTCTCCTGTATAAGAATTAGGGTTTTTAAAAATAGATACTAGAACTTCATCTAAAATTGTATCATTATTAACAATATGGCCTAAATGGATGGTATGTGTTTTTTGAGATTGTAATGATTTTCCTTGTTTTATCGACTTAAAAAAAGCATCAACAATTGTAATTGCATTTTCTCCAGAAAGTCTAATCACTGCAATTGCACCAACTCCAGATGGTGTTGCTAATGCAATAATGGTATCATTTTTAATCATCCTACAAAAATACGTAAAGAAATTAGGACAATAAAAAAAGTACAATACTTTGTAAGTACTGTACTTTTATTTTAAATATGTAAGATAGGATTACATGCTTTCGTAGTTAGCAATTTTAAGATCAATTTTTTGACCATCAGTTAACTCAACTACATAATCTCCTTGAATTTTAATTCTATTATTTCTAACGTTTGAAAATTTTACTTTTGTGTTTTTATTCCACATGTTTTTAACAAACAAGTCTTCTTTATCTGTTAAGATGATAATTCCGTCTTTTGTTAAAGTAAAATCTAAATCGTAATTATCTGATTTTTCATAAGTAAATTCAACTTTTTTATCAAAACTATCATCTACATCGTAATCTAACATGATAGTTTTAGAAACTTGAGTTGGCATGTATATGATATCTTGATTTAGTTTATATTGATCTTTTGGATCTAATTTTACAGGTGTATATACACTAGTTAACTCTACTTGTTTTACTTCATCATCACTATCTTCTGCTTCCATAATAATAACTTCTCTTGTAGACCACATATCCGAAATTTCTGGATTTGCATTCTGCGCAAAAGCACCTGATGTTGTTAATAATAAACCTAATACTGTTAATTTTAAATTCTTCATAATATTATTTTTTAATTGATTAATAACTTTCTTAACCATTTTTTTCTCCTGGTTTTGGGATGTTTTTGATGTTATTTGTTAACATCTAATTTATTCGAAAACTCTAATGTTCTTATAGGGAATGGAATATTAATATCTTCTTTATCAAAAGCCTTTTTAATTTCTATTATGGCTTTACTTTTTGCTTTTAACTTTTCTAATGCGTTTTGAGAATCAATCCAAAACCTGCAAAGAAAATTAATAGAACTGTCTGCAAATTCTGTGTAATAAAACTCTACATGTTTATTAATTTCTTCTTGGTTAAAGTTTTTAGAAATAACTTCTTTAGTTAGTTTCTCTACCATTTCTAAATCTGCACCATACTCAACACCACATTCAATTGAAACTCTCATTTTTGTTGTTAATGAGTAGTTTTTAAAGGGGTTTTCTAAGATAGTTTTGTTAGGAATAACCACCATATTATTATCTGCCTCTTTAATTACAAAATAGTTAAGATTTATGTCTATAACTTCACCTGCATACCCAGTAGTTTCTACCCAATTTCCAATTCCTAAATTTTTTCTAAACGATAAAACAACTCCAGAAATTGTATTAGATAGAGTACCTTGTAATGCTAAACCAACAACAATACCAGATATACCTGCAGCAGAAACTATGGTTTTTAATGTATCATCGAACTTTAGAATTGTCATTGCAAAGTAAAGACCTAAAAGAAAAATAATAGCAGAGGCTATTCTAGAAACTAAATTTCTAACTGATTTCTGACTAATTTTACTCCCAATAGCCCTATTTACAAAAGAACTTATTGCTCTCGATGCAAAATAAGAAACTATTAGAACTACAATTGCAATTGCAATATTTGGAATGTTCTTTATAAACACATCTTTCCATAATTCTAACTTTTCTATAATTTTATTCATTTACTTTTTGTATTTTTTTATTAATTTTTACTCTACGAAACTTGTATTTAGTTCGTCTTTGGTATCTTTAGACCATGCATTTAACATCCATGTAGATTTTTCTAACTCTCTAATATATGCCCCCATCAAATCAATAGTTCCTTCATCTTTTGCTTTATTAGCTTTATCAATAATTTTGGCTAATTGTTCTAAAAGAATACTATGATCATTAATGATATCTATTACCATTTCTTCATCTGTAAGCAAAGGACTAGATTCTTTTATTTTAGATACTTCTATGTAGTCTGATAATTTACTTATTGGATGATATTTTAATGTAACAATTCGTTCTGCAACTTCATCAATTTTAATTCTTGTATCTGTATACATTTCTTCAAATTTTTTATGCAATTCAAAGAAATTTTTACCTAGAATATTCCAATGAAAATTTCTTAATTTCTGATAGTATACATGATAATCTGCTAATAATACATTTAGCTCAGTTACCACAGGTAATACTTTTTGATTGTCTATATTTAAATAATTCATTTTTGTAACTTTTAATGCTACAAAGGTATGTTTGAAACAGAGTTTTTATTTGCTCATATAATTTAGAAATTAACTCATTTAACGATAATTTGTTTAAGGCACTCAAAATCAGTTGTTTAACTTGTAATTTGCTGCGGTTGTAACTTTTTTATATTAGGTTTATAACCTATTCTCATTTAGAAACTTAGTATATATGTAACAAAAAAGTGTAATTTGCGTCCAATAATTAAAAGTCAAACCAAATGAAAGAAAATAAACAATTATTAGTATTAACTCATTTAAGCCAATTGTTGGATTTTGTATCTGGTATAGGTGGTTTTATTGTGCCATTGGTAATTTGGTTAACCAAAAAAGAAGAAATTTTAAATATGGATGAACATGGTAAAGCAATACTAAACTTTAGAATATCTATGTTTATTTACGTCTTATTATGTATTCCTTTAATATTGTTATTAGGTTTGGGTATTTTAGGTTTGATTGTATTAGGTGTTTTTTATTTAATATTTCCAATAATTAATGCAATAAAAGCAAGTAATAACGAAGCACCAAACTATCCTTTGTCCATACAATTTATAAAGTAGGTAGAATTTATTTAAAATGAAAAATCGTTTACTAATTATGTTAGACGATTTTTTTTATATAGCTTGTTTAATGAAATCTTCATATTCGTAGAAAAAAAGCTCCATTTTACTCATGTTTTCTACAAAGAATTCATAACACTCTCTCCAAGTATTTTTATTGTAAATACTAAATTTTTGTTCAAATGGTACGTAAATTCTATGGATTATTTTTCCGCTTTCAAGTTCAAAACTATCATCAAAAATAATATTCGGAATCTCATTTTCTAATAACGTTTTTAAACTAATCATTTGATCAAATAAAAGCTCATTGGCTATTTCTTCTGGGTGCTCAATGTCTAAACATACCATAGCTTTTTTTCTATCTGCAACAAACTTAAATGCAAATCCTTTTACTTTAGTATTGTATAGTAACCATTTTCTAGGAAAAGATTTCCCAAAACTTGTCCAAAATTCTTTACGTAAACGTGCAGCTTCTTCTTTAGAAAACATGATTTTTTTTATGCAATGGTAAGTAAAACAGAAACTACAATAGCAATTAGCCAATAAAAATACTGGACATACTTTAAAATAAGCATATCTTTTTTTAGTGCAGTAGGAGAATTAAATTCTGCTTCAGTATTTTTTGTATTTGTTTGTTTAATAAAAAAATATACTCTTTTAAGTACAATGGTATTCCATAAGAAAGTTATGCTCAGTAGTATTAAAACTTGTAAAAATTTAATTAAGTATACCAAAGTGTTTTTATTTAAAATTAACCATGAATTTTAGCTAAATTACCTCTTTCTTTCATTAATTCAGCTTCAAACTTTAATAAAGCATTCCATTTTTCATCAACAATAGCTCTATCTTGATATTTTCTTGCAAACTGCAAAAATGTAGTGTAATGATTTGCTTCAGAAATCATTAAATTTTTATAGAACTTTTGCAGTTCTTCATCTTCCATATTTTCAGAGAAAACCTTAAAACGCTCACAACTTCTTGCTTCTATTAATGCAGCTATTAATAACCTTTGAACTAATGCATTTGTTCTGTCTTTAGTTTTAGGAAAAAACTTTTGTAACCTTACAGCATAATCGTTTTTTTGCTCTCTTCCTAAAACCATTCCTCTTTTAACCATTAACAAATGTACCATTTTAAAATGCTGCATTTCTTCAATAGCAATATTACTCATTTCTTTAACAAGCTCTGTTTCTTCTGAGTAATTTATAATAATTGAAACAGCATTTGAAGCAGCTTTTTGCTCTAAAAAAGCATGATCTGTTAAAATTTGCTGCAAATTTACCTTAGCAATTTCTGCCCAAGAAGTTTCTGTTTCAAACTGTAAACCTAACATATTGATGTTTTAAAGTTACAAAAATAAAAAAATAAAAGGCTTTAAAACTATAAGTAATCATATTAAAGTTGCGTTTTATTATTTTGATGGTAGT
>CAXBAC010000020.1:0-14815 GCA_963973485.1 uncultured Polaribacter sp.
TAGCTCCATTTAATCGTGATGCAATTGCCATTCCTAGAACTGCAGAAATAGATGTAGACGAATGGCCAACTCCAAAAGTATCAAATTTACTTTCGCTTCTACTAGGAAAGCCAGCAATACCTTTGTATTGTCTATTGGTATGAAAAATGTTTTTTCTACCGGTTAAAATTTTATGTCCATAAGCTTGATGACCCACATCCCAAACCAGTAAATCATTGGGTGTGTCAAATAAATAATGCAAGGCAATTGTGAGTTCTATAACTCCTAAACTTGCTCCTAAATGACCTTCTTTAGTAGCTACAATGTCTATGATAAAATCTCTCAATTCTTTGGCAAGTTGAGGTAATTCATCAGGATTTAATTTTCTTAAATCAGAAGGATTAGTTATGTTGTCTAATAAGTCATACATTAGATTACAAAAATACAACTTCAATTTTTGTAATATTGATTTTTTTAAAGCCAAAATATGATACAACCTTTTGATGATGTTTATTTTATGAAAAAAGCCTATCAAGAAGCAGAAATTGCATTCGATAAAGGCGAAATTCCTGTTGGTGCTGTAGTGGTTTTGAACAATAAAATTATTGCAAGAGCACATAATTTAACAGAAACATTAAATGATGTAACAGCACATGCAGAAATGCAAGCATTTACAGCAGCTTCAGATTATTTAGGAGGTAAGTATTTAAAGGATTGTATTTTGTACGTAACTCTAGAACCTTGTCAAATGTGTGCTGGAGCAAGTTATTGGACACAGTTAAGTAAAATTGTCTATGGAGCATCAGAACCTAAAAGAGGATTTAAAAATTTAGGAACTACTCTACATCCAAAAACAAAAGTAGTTTCTGGAGTTTTAGAAAACGATTGTTTTTTTGTAGAGAAGAGAAACTTAAACTAGGGTAGAACTGTTAAATTTTTAACAAATACATCTTAAAAATTTGTACTTTGATTTGTTTTAGAGAACTTTAGAACCTAATTCAAAAATTAACAACTACTTCAAATGAAAAATTTAATGTTATTTTTCGTGTGTTTGTTTACTATATCATTAGTATCTGCACAAGAAACACCAAAACCTAATTATAGGCAAGCAGCTAAATATTCACCAAAAAATTTAGCAAAAATGGTGCACTCCACAAGTGTGAGTCCACATTGGTTAAAAAAAGGAAACCGTTTTTGGTATGCTTACAAAACATCAGAAGGAGCTAACCATTACATTGTAGACGTTGATAGAAAAACAAAGAAACCTTTGTTTGATAACGTAAAAATGGCAAAATGGTTAACAGAAATTACCAAAGACCCTTATGATGCAAAGCATTTACCTCGTTTTAATTTCAAATTTAACGAAGCAGAAAATGCCATTCGCTTTTACGTAACATCTACAGAGGAAGTAGAGGTTGTTGATGAAGATCAAGATGGAACCAAAAAAGATGCTACTTCAGATAAAAAAGCGAAGAAGAAAAAGCCTAAAATGGAGAAGAAAACTTATCATCTAGAATATAGGTTAGGTGGTAATGGGTTAACTATTTTAGATACTAAAAAGCCAGAAAAGAAACCTTGGAGACGTTGGGCAAATATTGCTCCAGACAGTTCAATAGTTTTATATTCTAAAAATTACAACTTGTATTGGATGGATAAAGTAAACTTTAAAAAGTTTATAAAAGATGAAAAAGACTCAACTGTTGTAGAAAACCAATGGACCACAGATGGTGAAGAAAATTATGGTTATGGTGGAGGAAATAGAGGACAAGATAATGAAGATGTAGAAAAAAATAAAGACAAAAGAAAAGGGGTTTGGGGTACGTGGTCTCATGATTCTAAGAAATTTGTTTTTCAAAAATCTGATTCAAGACATATTAAAGATTTATGGGTAATCAACTCTACTGGTAAAAAAAGACCAACACTAGAAACCTATAAGTATCATATGCCAGGAGAACAGGAATTCTATAAATCAGAATTAATGATTTTTGATATTCCTTCTAAATCACATATTACAGTTGCGTTAGATACCACTCGTCAGCAAAGTTTAAATGTGTTTAGAGCACCTAGAAAACAATCTCAAAGAGATGATGAGTTTACACCATCTTTACTATTATCTAAAAAAGGGAAACTTTATTTTAGTGTGATTTCTAGAGATAGAAAAAAATACGATATTAATGTTGCAGACCTTGAGACTGGTGAGTACAAAACCTTAATTGAAGAGCGTTTTAACACGTATATTGAGTCTAGACCTCTAGTGTTGTTTAATAATGAAACAGAAATGTTACATTGGGCAGAAAGAGATGGTTGGGCACATTTTTATTTGTATGATGCAGATGGTAACTTAAAAAATCAAGTTACAGAAGGCGATTATCATGTAGATAATTTTGCAGGTTTAGACGAAAAAGAAAGAACTTTATATTTTACTGCAAATGGTGTAAATAAAGACCAAGATCCTTATTATTTGCATACGTATAAAATCAACTTAAATGGGAGTGGAATGCATACGTTAGATCCTGGAAACTTCACGTTTACTTCTAGTATGTCTGACTCTAATAAGTATTTTGTAAGTAACTATTCTCGTGTAAACACAGTTCCAAAATCTGAAGTTAGAGACGCTAATGGACGTAAAGTAATGGATTTAGAAACTGCAGATTTATCACAACTTTTTGCATCAGGGTATCAATTTCCAGAAACGTTTAAGGTAAAAGCAGACGATGGAATTACAGATTTATATGGTGTAATGTACAAGCCTTTTGATATGGATACTACAAAAGTATATCCACTATTAGAGTATGTTTACCCTGGGCCACAAACAGAGGCCGTAAATAAATCTTTTTCTTATAGAATGGATCGTTTAGACAGAATGGCTCAAGTTGGTTTTGTAGTGATTACTTTAGGAAATAGAGGAGGACATCCAGACAGATCTAAATGGTATCACAACTATGGATATGGTAATTTACGTGATTATGGTTTGGCTGATAAAAAATACGTTGCGCAACAATTGGCAAATAGACATAAATTTATCGATATTGAAAAAGTAGGAATTTACGGTCATTCAGGAGGTGGATTCATGTCTACAGCAGCAATGTTAGTCTATCCAGATTTCTTTAAAGCTGCAGTTTCATCAGCAGGAAATCATGATAATAATGTGTACAATTCTTGGTGGTCGGAAACGCATCATGGAGTAAAAGAAGAGATTGATGAGAAAGGAAAAATTTCTCATAAATATAAAATTGATGACAATCAATCTTTGGCAAAAAATCTAAAAGGTCATTTAATGTTAATTCATGGAGATATGGATAATAACGTGCATCCTGCAGGAACTATACGAATGGCAAACGAATTGATTAAAGCGCATAAACGTTTTGAATTTATGATTATGCCTGGGCAAAGACATGGTTTTGGAAGTATGACAGAATATTCTTTCTGGTTAAGAGCAGATCATTTTAGTAAATACTTATTAGGTGAAGAAAATACTAATGTAGATTTTCTATTTATGAATTTAAACGAACCACAGAATAGATAAACAATTTGTCATTCCTGTGAAAACAGGAATCTATTTTTTAAAAACTTCCGAATGAAAATTCGGAGGTTTTTAATTTAGTCTTTTTGGTATTCTAAAATATCTGCTGGTTGGCAGTCTAAAGCTTCGCAAATTGCCTCTAAAGTAGAAAAACGAACAGCTTTTGCTTTACCAGATTTTAGAATCGATAAGTTAGCAGTTGTTATGCCTATTATTTCTGCTAATTCTTTACTTCGCATTTTACGTTTGGCAAGCATTACATCAAGATTTACAATGATTGCCATAATTATATTGTTAAATCGTTTTCTTGTTTTTGGTGTTTTGCAATTTTAAATATCTCACTTAAAATTTGAAAAAATAAACCAAGACCTATGATTAATAAATAAGGATTAAAACCTAATGATATTGAAACCTCACTTTTAAAATAGATTCTACTTACAAAACCAATAACCAAAGTAGAAATTCCCGAAAAAATTAATAGTGTTCCTATTTTCTGAAAGGCGATTATTATAAAATCATCAAAAATTTTGACTTGCTGAAAATATCTTAAAGTTTTTCTGAAAATATGTAAACTGTATATCTGAAGTAAAAGATTAATCGCTAAAAGAGCTATTAAAATTCTTGCTAAGAAACTCTTTAGATTTAATTCAATTCCTAAAATATCTAAATCAATACTTGTTTCTCCTTTAAGTATAATAAAGATTATAAAAAAAATGGTTAAAGGAGCCGTTATTGGAACAGCAATAATCCAAATAAAATCAATAATCGCTTTTAAAATATTTATTTTCTTCATACTTATATAGTTAAATCATTTTCTGTTTGAATTTCAATTCCACGTTTTACAATCTGTGCAAAAATGAAAATTACGAGTGATAGAAAAACAAAATCACTAGAAAATAAACTGAGTTCAAAATTGTGTTTTTTGCCAATAATTTGAATGTGAGTATTGTGTATAATTGCAATTATCCATAAATAAAAAATGGCAAAACTTATTTTTCTCATCAATGAATGAACATCAATATTAAATGGCTGTTTTAGGTTTAGTTTTTTTAATAGCTGAATTACTAAATACGCAACATAAGCCTCAACAGCGAACAGTACTACTTTGTAAAAAACGATGATAGAGTAGTTTAAAAAACTATGGTTGTAGTACTCAAAAAGATTTAAATTTTCGTACATGTTTTTAGAAATTTCTGGATTAGAGATACTTAATAAATAAGTAACCAAAATTGCACCACTTTTTATTGTGAGTCCTATACATGCAAACCAAGAAAAAAAGGTTGCAATTTTTAATATTTTTGCTGTTTTCATAATTTATTTATTTAAAAACCAATGAACAAAACCACAATTATTGCAAATTAAGTTTTGTGCTTTTTTATTGAGCCATTCCAACTTAAAGAATGTCAACTTTTTGGTATTCATTAAAGTTTCTCTTTCCCAAAACGTGTCGTGTTTACAAACAATACAAGTTAATTTTTCCCCTTTAATAATTCTTTGTTTTGAAATTGGTGTATTTGCCATAATATTTTGATTTTAATAATTATAAGTAGTTTCATTTACCCAATGAAACTTTCTGTTAAGGAGTCTAAAATCAGTTATAGGAACTTTTCTTAATTCAATTTTTAATTCTTTTCCGTTTAAAAAACCTTTTAGTTTTAGACTATTCTTATTAGCGATTGAATATTTAAATTTTTGAGGAACAGCATCTTTTATCCCTTTAAAAATTATTTCTTCTGTATCTATGTTTTCTTTAAAAGAATAACGTTTTATTGTGTCATTCATCAATTTAACAATAGCTTTTTCTTTATAATCAATTATAAAATAGTTCCATCTATTAGAATCTGTAGTTAATGGTGCTAAAGTATCTTTATTAATTATAAAAAATTCGGTTTTCCAAATGCCTCTTAATTTAGATTTTGATCTAAGTTGTTCTGTTGCTTTGAATTGAATAAAACATTGAATAATAACTATTAAAATAGTAACTGTTATTAGCGCCTTTTTTAAAAAACTAATTGTTTTTAATAATGGTTTATTTTTTATATAATTGATGTAATCAACTTTTTCTATTTTTTCATTTTTGATAAAAAATTGCAAGAATCTTTTTCCATCAGATATCAATAATAAAAATGACATCAGTACTAAATGTATAGAAAATAATTTAACAGGTATATCATATGTAAAATTCATGAAAACCACATTAATCATAACACCTAAAATTACTAAACTACCTAAAGAAACTGTTTTACGATTTAGTAAAAGTAAACCACCAATAATTTCTAAAGAACCTATAAATATGTTATAAAACATTGAGTGTCCCATAAATGTCCAGGCTAAACCCATAGGAGACATTTCGCCAACATTTTGAATAAGTAATTCTAAACTTGGGTCTGCAAACTGACCTTTAAATATTTTTGCGAAACCATAAAGAATCATGGCAAAGCATAAGAATATTCTTAGAACAACTTGAAACCAATATTGTAAAGTGTTGTAAGATGCTCTTTTTTTGTCTAAAAAACTCCAAATAATACTAACAAAAAAGGTTAAAAAGATAGTAAAAGCAAATCTTACATAATCAAAAGTTCTGTCTCCACTTCCTGTACTTTCTATTCTAAAATTAGTTCCCCAATTAAGAATTGTGTCTGCAAACCAATATAAAGGAGTTTCTAAAAATAGTGCTAAAAACAATAAAAGAATAAATAAGATAACGTAGCTAAAAGTAAATCGAAAAACTATTTTGGATAACGTACTCCAATTTTTTTCTAAGGTATTAATAGCATTCATTTTTATTAATTTGACATTGCAAATATATAAAAATTATTGAAAAACAATAATAAATTATTGAGATAAGTAAACTACTCTTCTAAAACTACATTTTTAGAGATGATAACTTTTTGGTTGTTCAAGAGTGTAATTTCAAAGCTTTTTGCTGTTTTTGCTGTTTTTGCTAGGTTTCTTTGGTAGGTGTCTAACTCGCAAAAATCAGTAAACGTTCTATTGTTAAACTTTAAAATTTCATCTCCTTGTCGTAAACCTATTTTCCAAAGTTCACTATCTTTTTCGATTTTTAAAATTCTCATTTTTCCATCTCTTATCATTACTGAACAGGAATATCCTTCATATTTTTGATTGATATTTTTTTGAGAAACAAAGAATACATCCTTTTTTAAACTTAAAAAAAGTTTTTTATTTTTCCACAAATCATTACCTATTTTACTAGTTTTTCTATTGTTGTAACTAATTATAGGAGATAGTGTTACGTTTTTAGAAATGGTGTTTTTCAATTTAAAAATTACAGGTTTTGTAGTAGTTAAAATACCATTCACATCAAAACTGCCAGAATAAAAATTTTTGGTAGGTAAATCATCTAAATTAGTTAGGTTGTAGTTATTTTTAGAGATGTTTGATAAACCTCCTGCACCTGTATCTAAGAGAAACTGCAATTTATATTTTTGTTTATGATTTAAAAAAACATAAGGTCTGTTTTTATAAAAGTCGAACTGTAAAGCATGAAATGTATTTCCTTTTTTTGGTAGGTAACTTTTAGGGTGCATCACCAAAATTTTATTTTCGAAATCTATAGTCCAGTTTAGAAGTTTAATAATATCAACACCTAAAATACCATCAATTTTATGGCAGGAAAATATTTCGTTTTTTGGAGCATTTAAAATACGATGTTTAGAAACAGTTTTACTGCCAATTTTAATTTTGCCACTTTTATAAAAACGCAGTTTACTTCTTAAGCCACCAGAAGAATTTATGGTAATAGTTTTATTGGTTCGTTTTAAACTTTCTTTAGCCCAACCATAAGCTACAGAATTTTCTGCACCTGTGTCAAAAGCAAAGTGTTTAACTTGATTGTTAAATTTTAAAGGGATAATAATTAGGCCTAAATCGTTTCTAAAAGGGATGGTATCATGAAAAACTTGAGCGTTAAAATTCTGTATACTTACTAATATTATAATAAAATATACAAATTTTTTCATGTTGTGGATTTACACTTTCTTAATCACATTGGTTACAATGCCCCAAATCATAAAATCATTGTCTTTAGTAATGTTTATAATTGGGTAGTTTGGATTTTCTGGCTGTAACCAAATTTCATCATTTTGTACACGAAGACGTTTTACAGTAAACTCACCATCTATGTAACATACTGCAATTTTTTTATCTGTAGCTTCTAAACTTCTATCAATTACCAGTAAATCATCATGATTTAGCCCAGCATCAATCATAGATTGTCCTCTAACTTTTGCATAAAAAGTAGTTTCTTTATTTTTGATTAAAGCATCATCTAAAGATATTTTTTCGCCTGCAATATCTTCTGTACTAGAGGGAAATCCTGCAGAAATACCAGTATCAATTAAAACTGCACCTTCATGAAAGGAGTCTTCTGGTTTAAAAAAAATAAGATTACTTGTTGTTTCCATAAGTATGCAAATTAAAACTTTTCTTTTAATTTTTTGACATTTCCTTTTTTAATTTTTTATCAAAAGAGCATCATATGCCATTTTTAATTTGATAACCACAGTTTCAAGCTCTTCAGTATTTAAATGACCAAATCCCAAACGAATAGCACAAGTGTTTTTATTCTGATATAGGATTGTTTTTGGTAAAAATAGATCAATCTTTTCAGCTGCATTAGCAAGTTGTACCAGAGCTATTTTTGGGTTAAATTTTAACCAAATAGCCAAACCTCCAGAAGGAACTTCCCATTCTGCAATATCTGCAAAATGTCGATCTAAAAGCATCACTATATAATCTCTTCTTTTTTTATAGATTACAATATTTTTCTGCATTAATCTGTGAATTTCTCCTTCATTAATGAGTTCAGATAAGAGTTGTTCTTGTATTAAATCTCCTTGCTCATCTAATAAATACAAGTAGTTTTTGGCTTCATCAATTATATTTTGTGGAGCTATTACAAATCCTGTTTGAAAACTAGGGAATAAAGATTGTCCCAGTTTTCCTAAATAAATTACAGCACCATTAGTATCTTCACTAGCTAAAGGTGGTTTAGCAATGGCATCAAACTGAAAATCGTAATCATAATCATCTTCTATAATTGCAAACTGATATTCTTTTGCCAAGTTTAATAACGCAGTTCTACGCCTTTCACTTAAGGTTATTGTAGTTGGGTAATCTCTTTGTGCGCAAACATATAAGCATCTAATACTATTTTTTGTATAATTTTTCCTGATAAAATCTACATCTAAACCATTTTCATCAACAGGAATTGTTTTTATTGATGCACCAACTTGTTGAAAAATCATATTTGCAGCGTAATTACTTAATTCGCCCACTAAAACAAGCTCTTTTTGTTGAATCAATAATTGTGAAACAATATATAAACTCATTTCTGTACTTCTTGTGCTAATTATGTTTTTCGGACTAATATGTAAACTTCTAGTTGCGTTTAAATGATTGCATAATTGTAATTGAAAAACAGAGTGTGAAGCTTCATTAGGTCTGTTCCATTTCTGAATAAGCGTTTTTCTTTTCATGGCAGCACTATACCACCTTGTAAATTGATGTACAGGGTGCAATCGTAAATCTGGCTTACCATCATTTATGGCAAATTTTGCATTTGTAACCTGTTGTGTAGATGCTAAATGAAAAGATTTTTGAAAAGGAAAACTTGTGTTTTCTGCGTATATATAAGCGCTTTTATTTTTTTTTGATTTTGTTTTCGAATCTAAAACAAAGGTTCCTTTATTGGGTTCAATTCTTACCCAGCCTTGAGAAGCCAATTCATCGTAAATAGCTACAGCAGTATTTCTATGAATATACAACACTTTTGCAAGGCTTCTTGTGCCAGGTAATTTGGTGTTTTTTAAAATGATATTTCTCTGAAATAACTGAATAAACCCTTGTGCAACCTGAATGTAAATGGGTTGTGTTTTCGATTTTTTAAAACTGATGTGTTTTTCAATAAGAACTAAAACTGGACTATCTATCATTTAAAAACCGGACTATTTTAAGCGCAGCTAAAGTTACGACTTTTGCAGTCTATATAAATCACTATTTATGAAAATTAAAATTACCTTATTAATAGCAGTGTTAAGTTCTTCATTTTTAATAGCTCAAAATTCTACTGTAAAAAATGACACTTTAAAAGAGGTTGTTATAACATCAACGAGAATAGATTTACCTTTTAAAGCAAATTCTAGAACCATTACTGTTGTTTCATCAAAAGATATTGCCAATAGTGCAGCTACAAATGTGCCAGATCTTTTACAATTGGTTGCTGGTGTAGATATTAGAAGAAGAGGAACTGCAGGTAGCCAAGCAGATTTGTACATTAGAGGTGGTGGTTTCGACCAAACTCTTTTGTTAATAGATGGTATTAAAATGGATGATGCTCAAACTGGACATCACACTATGAATGCTGCTTTGCCAATTGAAGTTATTGAACGAATTGAAATTATTAAAGGACCTGCTGCAAGAATATTTGGACAAAATGCATTTACAGGAGCTATAAATATTGTAACCAAAAAACAATTAACGAATACCATTTCTGCAAATGTAGAAACGGGTTCTTTTGGGCAATTGAATGGTTCTGTTACTGTAGGAAAGGATTTTGAAAATACATCAATTATAGCACATGTTGGAGCACTTACTTCAGATGGTTATCGTAATAATACAGATTATAGCAACTACAATTATTTTCTAAAAGGTATTTTCAATAAGAACAAACAACCTATAGAAATGATTGCTACTTTCTTTGATAAAAAGTTCGGTGCAGAAAATTTTTATACGACCAATCCTGATTGGAATGAATATGAAGAAACACAAAATAGTTTGTTAGGTTTTTCAACTACATTTAATACAGGGAATTTTAAAATTAAACCAAGAATTTACTGGAGAAGAGGTCAAGATATCTTTTTGTTAAAAAGAGATGATCCATCTTTTTTTAGAAATTTACATATCACCAATAAAATTGGAGTAGAAACAAACGTTTCTTATACATCTAGCTTAGGGATAACAGGTTTTGGTGTAGATGTTTCTCGTTTTTCTATAAGCAGTAATAATTTAGGTGATAGAAATAGAACCATGGCAAACCTGTTTTTAGAACATCGTTTTGTTTTAGGAGATAATATAGATGTTACTCCAGGTGTTGCTGTTACTTATTTTTCTGATTTCGATTTAAACGCCTTTCCAGGTTTAGATGTTGGAGTTCGAATTTCAGATAATTTTAAAGCTTATGGTAATGTTGGGTATACGTTTAGAGCACCAACATTTACAGATTTATTTTACAACAGCCCAACAACTTCTGGTAACGAAAATTTAGAACCAGAAAGCGCTTTTGCTCAAGAAATTGGTGTAAAATTTAACTCTTCAAATTTTTTAGCTTCTGTAGCAATTTTTAATAGAGATTCAGATAATTTAATAGATTTTATAAGACCAAACACTAATACAGATGTTTTTACAGCAACCAATATTGCAGAAGTAAATACAAAAGGTATTGAATTTGATGCAACCTATTTATTTAAAATTAACAACTATAATCAGAGTTTAAAACTTGGATACTCTTATTTAAATGATGATATTTTAGATCAAAACCCAGAATTATCTCGTTATTCTTTAAATACTTTAAGGCATCAATTTATTACACAATTTTCGACTTCTTTTTTCAAAAATTTAAGACAGAATATAATGTATAAGCATGCAGAACGAACAACTGGTCAAAGTTATAATGTTTGGGACGCTTCTATTATTTTAGATGTTCAAAAATTTAGCTTTACAATTACAGCAAACAACATTTTTGATGCAGAATACATAGAAACTGGTTTTGTACCAATGCCAGGAAGTAGTATTTTATTCGGATTACGATATAAAATGTAATTAAAAAAGATTCCTTTTACTTTTAGAGCCATCTTCATTTTAATGTTGATGGTTTTTTCTTTTTACAAACAAATCAATAGCAATTTCTTAACTTTGTACATCATTTTAAAAATAAATCAACTTGCAATTATCTCAAATAGATCGTGTAAAAACAATCACTAAAGAA
Organism: uncultured Polaribacter sp.; assembly: GCA_963973485.1. GTDB lineage: Bacteria > Bacteroidota > Bacteroidia > Flavobacteriales > Flavobacteriaceae > Polaribacter. Next base: position 11,511 of record CAXBAC010000020.1, read on the forward strand.
GACTTTATCAAAAATTATTTTAAGCCGCAAAAACCAGTGGTTATAGAAAATTTTATAGAAGATTGGCCTGCTTATTCTAAATGGAATTTAGAGTATATTAAGCAAGTTGCTGGAGATAAAACTGTGCCTTTGTATGATGATAGACCTGTAGATTATAAAGACGGTTTTAATGAGCCTCATGCAAAAATGAAAATGGCAGATTATGTAGATTTATTAAAAAGAGAACCTACAAAATTTAGAATTTTTCTTTGGAATGTTCTAAAAGAAGTACCTGTTTTACAGAAAGATTTTAGCTACCCAGATTTTGGTTTAAAGTTGATGAAAGGCTTACCAATGTTATTCTTTGGAGGTACAGATTCGTATACCTTTATGCATTATGATATTGATTTAGCCAATATTTTTCATTTTCATTTTGAAGGCAAAAAAGAAGTTATTTTGTTTGATCAAAAACAGAACAAGCACTTATATAAAATACCTTACTCTTTAATTACAAGAGAAGATATTAATTTTTCCAATCCTGATTTTAGTAAATGGCCAAACCTAAAAAACGCAAAAGGGTTTAAAACAAACTTAGAACATGGGCAAGTTTTGTATATGCCAGAAGGGTATTGGCATTATATGAAATATATTACACCAGGATTTTCTATGAGTTTAAGAGCAATTGCTAGAAACCCTAAAAATTTAGGGAAAGCAATTTATAACATATTCGTTATGCGAACTATAGATAACGTAATGAGAAAAATTAAGGGACAAAAATGGATAGATTGGAAAAATAAGCAGGCGTTATTGAAAAATTCCTAAAAACAAAATAATTTCTTGTTATTAGCTTGGTTTTGAGTACATTTACATTGAAAGAGAAATTTAACTTAATAACCAAACGCTATGAAAGCTTGTCCAAAGTGTAAATCTGCGTCTAGACACAGATTAAAAAGAAAACCTCTTGTTAAAGTTTTTCCAGGAACAAGAAGTTATGGGTGTGACAAATGTAACACAGTCTATACTTGGTTTCCTTTAATTAATCGCTCTTTAAGAGTTTAAAAAAAAACCTCGCATTTTTCTGCGAGGCTTTTTTATATCGATATTTATTAATATTACTTAAAAAGCCTAAAAATATCGTTTCCATTTGCAAATAGTAATAATGCAATTAATAATACAAAACCTACTAATTGTGCATATTCTAAGAATTTATCTCCAGGTTTTTTACCAGTAATCATTTCCCATAAGGTAAAAACTACATGGCCTCCATCTAAAGCTGGTATTGGTAATAAGTTCATAAACCCTAACATGATTGATAAGAAAGCTGTGATATTCCAAAAAGACTCAGCACTCCATTCATCAGGAAAAATACTTCCAATAGAAATAAAACCTCCTAAGCCTTTATAAGCTCCAGTACTTGGGTTGAAAATCTTTTTTAACTGCTTAACGTAATCAGTTAACGTTTTCCAAGATTTATTCCATCCTGCAGGAATGGCTTCTGCAAAAGAATATTCAATATTTGCTAAATTATAATAACCTAATCTTTCTAAATCTTTAAATGGTAAAGCAGAAAAAAGTACTCCCATTTTGCCTTCGTCTGTAATTTGTAAAGAAATCTCTTTGGTTTTACCTTCTCTTAAAACTGTTGCAGATACTTCTTCTCCTTTATAATTTGCTAAAATTGCTTCAGCTTCATCATAATATTTTAAAGGTGTTCCATTTATACTTGTTACTATGTCTTTCGCTTTTAACTCTGAATTCATGTTTGGAGAATCTTCAGAAATTTTACCAATGGCAAAAGGATATCGAGGATATAAAAAAGGACCAGCATCTTTATCTCTATCCATTAATTGAGAAATAAAGTTTGTTGGTATTTCTTTTTCAATGGTTTCTCCATTTCTTTCAATTTCAAAACGATTTCCATTGATGAATTCTAAGGTTAATCCAGAGAATTTTTTAATTTTTTCACCATCAACAGTTAAAATTTTATCCCCTGTTTGTAAACCTAAATTTGTTGCAAGAGAATCTTGTACCCAAACACCATCTTTTACGTTGTTGTTTGGTAGATATTCTTCACCATAAGCGTACATTAACATGATGTATATAAAAATACCCAAAACAAAATTTACAAAAACACCACCCAACATAATTATTAAACGTTGCCAAGCTGGTTTAGAACGAAACTCCCAAGGTTGTGCAGGTTGTTGCATTTGCTCAGTATCCATACTTTCGTCAATCATACCAGAGATTTTTACATAACCTCCTAGAGGAATCCAGCCAATTCCGTAAACGGTATCACCTATTTTTTTCTTGATTAAAGAAAATTTATAATCGAAGAATAAGTAGAATTTTTCTACTCTTGTTTTGAATAATTTAGCAGGGATAAAGTGCCCCATTTCGTGCAAAACAATCAATAAAGATAAACTTAAAATAAATTGTGATGCTTTTATTAATATTTCCATTCAGTGTAAAATCTTAATTTAAAAACGCACAAATGTACGTTTTTAAAGAGAGTTTAAAAAACAGTATTAAAACTTGATTTTTTATTTTAACAAACATTTTAGAGTAATTAAGAGTTACACTGCTTTTTTACCATTTTTTTAAGCCGTAAATTTGCATAAATAAAGCATTAAATGGATTTAAAATTCTTTAAAAAAAGCAAATCAACTCTACTATTTTTAATTGTGTTTTCTGCAGTTACTGTGCCTATTTTTTATCATTTGTTAAAAGTTGATAAAAAGCTAAAAGTGTATAGCCCTGCAGATGTAAACCCAAGCTTGGTTCATGAATCTATTAAACACATCACAAAAGATCATACGATTGCAAATTTTGAGCTGATAAATCAGAATGGAGAAACCATCACTCAAAAAAATTATAAAGACAAAATTTATATTGCCGATTTTTTCTTCACACGATGCACGAATATTTGTATTGCAATGGCTTATAATATGAATGAATTGCAAGAGTTTTATAAAGATGATGATGATATTATGTTCTTATCACATTCTGTTACTCCAGTAATTGATAGTGTTGCAGTTTTAAAAGAATATGCCATAAATAAGGGAGTTATAGATGGCAAATGGAATGTAACTACTGGTTCTAAAAAACACATTTACGAGTTGGCACGAAAAAGCTATTTTGCTGTAATTGAAGATGGTGATGGAGGAGAAGATGACTTTATTCATACAGAACAATTTGTACTGGTTGATAAAGAAAGACGTATTCGTGGATATTATGATGGAACTGATAAAGAAGACATGGAAAAGTTAAAAAAAGACATGATTTTGTTAAAAGAAGAGTATAGTCAAAATGATATTGTTTATGATATA
>CAXBAC010000021.1:0-14763 GCA_963973485.1 uncultured Polaribacter sp.
AGCCAAAATCATACATAAACCAGTGATAGCTCCCATAGTTTTGGCTATTACTATAGGTGAATTTCTTTTCAAAAGTCCCATTTCTGAACCTTGAAAAACAAAATCTACACCAATAATTGAAAACAGAAATATAAATAAGAAGAACACATAGGTGTCTGGTCGTTTTATTCGATATTGTATTTCGAACTTAAAAACTTCATACCACATAATTATATAGATTTAGCGTTAATAACATTGAAAATTTCTGAGAAGTACACATCCTCTAATTCTGCATTAATGGCTGTAAAACCCTCTCCAGGATTATTATCACTTACAATATGAATGGTGGGTTTTCCTAGAAATAATCGTTCACTGATTACCTGAAAGTTTTCTTTGTATAGGTTTAATTCAGATTTTTCGATTGTTTTTTGATACACTTTCCCCTTTAAACTTTCTAAAATCTCAAGAGGCTTTCCTTTTAAACAAACTTGGCCTTTATTGATAATTGCCATATTTGTACACAACTCCTTAACATCATCTACAATGTGCGTAGATAAAATGACTACTGTTTTTTCACCTAATTCACTTAATAAATTGTAAAAACGGTTTCGTTCTACAGGATCTAACCCTGCTGTTGGCTCATCAACAATTAATAGTTTAGGATTATTTACTAGAGCTTGAGCAATTCCAAATCGTTGTTTCATACCTCCAGAAAATCCTTTTAAATTTTGTTTTCTGACATCATATAAATTGGTTTTATACAAAAGTGCTTTTACCAATTCTTGACGTTCTTTTTTATTGATGACACCTTTTAATACTGCAAAATGATTTAGTAATACTTCTGCAGATATTTTTGGATACAAACCAAATTGTTGAGGCAAATACCCTAATACTTGTCTTAACTCATTTTTTTGTTGTAAAACATCTATATCACCTAATTTTATGGAACCTTGATCTGCTTCTTGTAAAGTTGCAATGGTCCTCATTAATGTAGATTTTCCTGCTCCATTTGGTCCTAATAAACCAAACATTCCAGTAGGAATATCTAAAGAAATATTTTGAAGTGCTTTAACTCCATTAGCATACGTTTTTGATAGATTGTCAATAACAAGTTCCATAGTATTTGTGTTTTTAATTGATTCGATACGCAAACCTATCTACTATTGTTAGGAAGAAAAAGAATCTGGGATACACTCCAAACTAGCTGTGACACAAACACTTTTAAAGGATATAAACGAACTTTATCACTATTAAATAGCTATTTATCACTACTTAACTATTGTTTATCAACTAATTTGTTGGCCAAAGTTTATTTAAGTAATATTGGCAGATGAAGATGAAAATATCAGAAAATAGAAAGAAAATTATAAAGCGATTATTTAAATTAACGCTTGTAATTACAGGTGTCATTATTATTGTATTCAATGACACTTTTGGTAAATTAGAAGGATTTGCAGAATTTATTGCATTATACTTTATTATCGTATTTATTACGATTGCCTATTGGATTTTCAAACAAATTAAATCAATATTTAAGTTAAGGAACGAAAAAGAAAAAACGGAATTATTGCATTTAAAAAGTCAGGTAAATCCGCACTTTTTCTTCAATACACTCAATAATTTATATGGAATGATGGAGAAGAATTCCAAAGAAAGAGAAATGGTTCTTAAACTTTCTGATATGATGCGTTATAGTATTTACGAAGGCGAAAAAGATAAGGTATCCCTTAAGAACGAATTGGATTATTTACAAAACTATATAGAACTTCAAGAAATTCGTTATCATAAAAAGTCGGATGTACAATTCAATCATACTATCAAAAATTCTGATGCAAAAGTAATGCCTTTGCTTTTTATCATTCTACTAGAAAACGCATTTAAGCACGGTTTAGAGAATTTGGAAAAAGATGCATTCATTCATGTTAATTTAACCGAAAGTGATAATGAAGTTCAATTTGTCATTGAAAATAATTTTGAATTGCAACAACCCAACAATGAGGTAGGAATTGGTTTAAAAAATCTAAAACGAAGATTAGAATTAGTGTACCCAAAAAGGCATTCGCTTTCTTTTAATATAAACAACCATATTTATAAAGTTACACTATCTTTAACCTTGAAATGATGAAATATTTAATTATAGATGATGAACATATTGCCCATAAAATTATTTTGGAATATTGTGAAATGCTTCCTCATATGCAATTGCAGAAAAACTGTTATAGTGCTTTAGAAGCTTTGGAATATTTGAACACCCATCAAGTTGATTTGATTTTTTTAGATTTAAATATGCCTAAACTAAAAGGTTTTGATTTTTTAAAGACATTGACAAATCCTCCAAAAGTTATTGTAACTACTGCTTATAGTGAGTTTGCCATTGATGGTTATGAGTTAAACATTGTAGATTATTTATTAAAACCATTTCGTTTTGAGCGATTTTTGAGTGCTGTTAATAAAGTAACATCTTCTGACACTAATAAAATAAGAAAAGAAAGTAAAGAGGTTGTAAAGCCTAAAGAACAACATATTTTTTTAAAACAAAATAACAGTCACGTACAGGTAAATATAAATGATATCTTTTTTATAGAAGCTTCAGGGAATTACACAAAAGTTGTTACTAGCAACGAAACCATAAACATTCGCGAAAAAATATCTGATACGATTCAATTGTTTTCTAACAATGATTTTATCCAGGTTCATAAATCATTTGCCGTCGCAAAAAAGCACATTATTCGTATAGAAGGCAATCGAATTTTTATTGGCGATCACATTGTACCTATTGGTAAGCTATATAAAACAAATATTAATCAACTTTTTAAATAATCTTTAAGATTCATTTAAAAAATTTGTGCTTCAGTAAAACTATTTTAATTCGTGAAAAAATCGAAAATATTACTCAAAGCACCTGTTTTTGCTTTAAAGAATTCAGTATAAGTACATTTTTTACAAGTCACTGACGTAAATTTTTTATTTTGTACATCAAATATTTTCGACAACGTACCACCTGTGGCTCTCATTTCTCCAATTTCATAAGTGGCATTATCAAACTTCGGACATTTGTATTTCATAGTTTTATATTTTTTGAGTTGATACTATATGACTGTAAAATATTAACGCTATTATTCATTGCCTTTTATTTTAAAAACTTAAATCGAGGTCTATATATCACCTCTTTTTCATTGTTTATTCTAAGTGTGTTGATCAATATTAAAATTAAATTGGCGACATACAAAAAGCCAATAACTATAAAAAATGTACTTAACGTTATTTGGTCTGTGAGTCCAATTTTTGATATGATGAAAAATACTAGAGGGATAAAAAATAACAGTATGGTCCACGTGATTTCGAAATTGATTAAATCTTTACCCAGCTTATCACTGTTTTTTATCTTGCCTTTTTTTGATGTCCAAAGTATAAATGGAATTAAAATTCCTAATAATGGAAAAAACAGAAATGTTAACGCAGATAAATTGAGATATATTAAATATTTTTTATCTTCTTTTACTGACCAATCTATCAATTCATCTGGAATCACATTTAAGGCATTTGCTAAACGTTTTAACGACTCACCTGTTGGGTTAGATTCCCCCTTTTCTATTCTTTGTATCGTTCTTAAACTCAATCCAGATTCTTCAGCCAGAAATTCTTGAGACATTCCTCTTTGGTTTCTTAATTCTTTTACTCTTAAAGCTAAATAATTTTTATCCATTTTATAAAGATTTATTTTGAGTGATTGTTTTTCTGTATCTCATTATTGCTATCGTTATTGTGCCTAACAAAAATGCAGGAATCAACTGAACTAATGAACCATAAATTAGATGATTCAATAAGGCATCACCAAAACTATCATAATACAGTCCATAATGGGTGCCAATTTCCCACTTTGTATCTATCCACCAAAGTATAGCTACTGGAATTCTAGAAATTGGAGAAAAAATAATCAAACTTAATAAAATGATTTGATAAGGTTTTTTCTCGTTAACCGTTTTAATACCTAAATATATGGCAAATCCTAAGCTAAGCCAAAGTAAACCAATTATAAAAATGGCATTCTCTGGTAATCCTATCAATTCTAAAGTATATCTTATTGGTGATAGAAATAATGATATTATTACAGGTACTTTTGCAAAATGTATCGCCTGTTGCAAAGTAGTTTTTTCGTTATTTTCCATATTAATTCTTTTTAGCGGTGATTTTACGACCAGATTGATTCATAGTTAAACTAATGACCTTCCCCTTTTCATTTGTATTAAAAGTGATTTCTGCATCTACAATTTTTACAAAAAAATGATTTTGAGTTTCGGCAAATAATTCGACCTTCTTGGTTTGACCTGGAGCTAATAAGTATAATTGATTTGTGTTATCCAATCCTATAGTAAGGTTTACATTTGGTTTAACCTCATAAGTACCTGTATAGTCACTTAATATTTCTGAAGGTACATCAATTGATTTTCTCTCAGGTTGATTATTCTCAACCTCTGTTATTTTATCATCGGGTAGATTTACAAATAATTCAGCAACTTGTTTCGCCACGTTATTTACATTCTTACAATTACAGTTGGTTAATGCAGTTATATACAGTTTCTCTTTAGGTAAAAACAGCGCAATACTGGTAAACCCCTTCGTGCTTCCTGTGTGGGCAATTACAGGAGAATTTCCCAGTTTTGAAAATCGAAAACCATATCCATAAGGTACTCTTTTTCCACTGTTTAATAAGGTTGGTGTCATAGCTTGTTTTATACTAGAAGCTTTTAAAAGTGTGTTTGAAAGTAATGCATTTTGCCATTTTAAAAGATCCTCTGTGGTAGATAAAATAGCTCCAGCGGAATACGCTAAAGACAAATTTATATAATCTGATTTTACAAAATCATTTTGTTCAATGATATAACCCTTAGTAAGGTTGGGAATAACTTGTTTCATATCTCCACAGGATGAATTCTTCATTCCTATTTTATCAAAAATATTTTGTTCTATAAAATCACTGTAAGGTTGTCCAGAAACGATTTCGATAATTCGCCCTAGTAAAATATAGCCTGCATTACTGTATTTAAAACGCTCTCCTGGTTTGAATTCTAAAGGTTCATCTTTAAAATATGCAATAAGTTCTGTAGGTGACATATTAGTTTTAGAAATAAAACCCTTGTCACCAACAGGTGTTCTGTTTTTTATTCCCGAAGTATGGTTTAATAGATGATGAATGGTAATGTCTTTTTCAATTTCAGCATATTCAGGAATGTATTTTCCAATTTTATCCTCAACACTTAACTTACCTTGTTCTTCTAGCATTAAAATAGAAATCGCAGTAAATTGTTTTGTTATAGAGCCAATTTGAAAGACACTATTAGTTTCTAAAGGAGTGTTTAATTCTAAATTAGATTTTCCAAAAGCTTTACTATAAATGGCTTTTCTATCTTTGGCTACTAAAACTGAAATTCCTGGTTCTTTAGAACTGTAAGTTGATGAAACTACAGCATCAATTTTAGATTGATAGCTTTGGCTAAACCCAATATATGTAATAAAAAAGAAAAGGATACTTGTAAAATAATTGTTCATGTGTTTGTATTAAATATTTCGTTTACAAAATTAAATACAATACCCATAGACACTAGCGCCAAGCCTATGACATCTTTATGACATCTGTGGTAATTACCTGAAATAATAGCACATGTGGACTTTATTTTAATGAGTAAGTAGAGTTTTTATGGTTTTTAAAAAGAATTCCACATAGGTAACGAAATACTACTGTTTCCTGTAAAAGTTATTGTAACTACTGCTTGTAGTGAGTTTGTCATTGATGGTTATGAATTAAATATTGTCGATTATTTATTAAAACCATTTCATTTAGAGCGCTTTTTAAAAGCCGTTAACAAAGTTGTTGATTCAAATAAGACTCCAAAAAAATCAGTTTCTGAAGCAAGTGAAACTCCTACAAAACGTATTTTTCTTCGTCAGAATAAATCTCATATTCATTTAGAAATCGATACAATTTTGTATGTAGAAGCTTCTGGAAATTATACAAAAATCATCACTAAAACTGAAACCATTACGATTAGGGATAAAATATCAGATATTTTAGAATCATTACCAACAAATGATTTTATACAAGTGCATAAATCGTTTGCTGTTGCTACACAATATATCAATAAGATTGATGGAAACCGAATACATATTCAAGATCATATCATTCCTATTGGTAAACTATACAAAGCTAATCTTCTTAAAATTTTGAATTAGATTTTTTTAGCTTAAAATTTTATTTAAGCCTTAGCTGCTAGCTGCTGTGGTTGCTGCTACTGATGCAGAAATCATAACAACAATCATAGCTGTAATTTGTGTATGAATTTCTTTAATAGTAGTACTTAACATATTGTTATCAGGATCAGAAATAATGGCCTTTATATTCTTTTTGCACTTCTTGTAACGTTCTTTTCCATAAACAATTCTATCCATATTACAAGTATTTATAAGACTTACCAACATCAGTTCCTCTAGAGTAGGTTTTTTATGAAGCTCTACAATTTCATATAATCTTTTTCGTAAAGTATTTTCTGGTTTTGAATTTACGGTTGGGAATTTGTCATTGTTAAATACCCATAAAAATTTCTGCTCTCTTTTTGCTAAAATTCCTTTTGATATTAACTTATCTAGGGTTTCCTTTTTAATATCACGTTCTTTGTTTCCAAATTTTTGAATCCAATATTTTAGAGAACGTTCTTTATTTGAGTTTTTTAACACATCTAAATACTTGTTAAGAAAAGCATCATCAATTCTTTTGAAGTTATTTACAACTACTTTTTTGTCAACTATAGTTATACACTCTCTTAATGAAAGTTCTAAAAATATTGCTCCAGAAAGTCCATAAGTTAATGCAAAAGGGCCTGAATTAAATTTTCCTTTTTCATCATCTAATGCTAGTAGCAGGTATTTATCTATCAAATTTAAATCAGTCATAACGTAAGTTGTTTACTATATTAGTAGTCAAGAATTGAAAAATGTTACACCTAAATTTTTTTTTAAATTACGTCTTCTGTTTTTATTACAGGAATAATTCTTTATTTAGTTTTGGAATTCCAAATAGGTAAACTAATAGAACTATTTCCTGTAAAAGTTATACTCAAAGGAATTTCAGCATCTTTAATATTCTCTTTATTTACATCTTTTCCAGTACCATAATTTATTTGAGCATTGTTGTTTTTATTTACATTAACCACAACAACTATTCTGCTTCCTTTTTCTATTTTTTTACTGATGAGTTTCGAATTGTCGAAAGATATCTGTGTTTTTTGATTTGGTATCAATAAATTTCTTTGTTCTCTATTTTTAGCATAACTCGCTCTACCAATATAATAGCTTAAATGAAAGTAGTTGCCTTCTGGTGTTAATTGATAAAGAATTACAGAATAGTCGACATCTTTTTTATTGATTGAAAATTCGAGGTTTCCAAAAAATGACCCATTGATGATAACATCTTCTTTTAATTTATCAGATTTAAAAATTAAACCATCTTTTACATTGATTTGATCACGTTCTAGAGGCCATGGATAATAGTCTGTATTATTCATAGTTTTTCTGTCTTTAAAATCAACAGACATAGAAATCTCAGAATTATTTTCTTTCGTTTTTAAAGTATAAAAATTGTTGGTCTTATGATCACTTAAATGAAACTGTAGAGTATCATTTGTCATAGCGCTTAAACTTGGTTTATGCATCCAAGTATTGGTGCCCATAACCTGAAAGTTGACTTTATCTTTTAAAATACTAGGCTTTGCTTTTCCTTTTAAAATATGATCGAACCATTGATAAAGAAGATCTTCTTCAATATTCAGTAAAGCAACTTTGTCTAGTTTGTAATTTCTTAGATTTTCTTCTGGCTTGGTTTGCGCAGTCCAATGGTCATAAGGTCCAACTAACAAATAATGATTTGCATTTTTAGTGTATTTATGATGCTCATTAAAATAATACATGGCTCCTCTTTGTGAATCATCATAATACCCAGTAATGGTTAAAATAGGAATGTCAATTTTGGCAAATTCTTGTTTGTACGGAATCATTTTTTTCCAAAAATCATCATAGCTTGGGTGTTGCATATACGTATTCCATAATTTGTTTACCTGACCATCTAAACTATCTAGCTTACTAAATGCGACTCCTGTTTTATACCAGGTATTTTTTAGAGAGTTCCATCGATTAAAATCATTAGATGCTTCAAAATCTAAAAATTTATTATTGGTTACATAAAAATTCCATGAGTATGAATAATTATGCAACACATTATTTTCCATTGGGTAATCAATTCCTGGAGCAATAGCAACCATAGGAACTACTGTTTTTAAAGCAGGATGCACTTTATGTTTCATAGAAGCCCATTGTGTAAAGCCATTATAACTCCCACCAAACATAGCTACTTTATGATTAGACCATGATTGTTTACTAATCCAATCAATCACTTCATACACATCTGTATGTTCATATTCCAAAGGTTTTATTTCGCTCTTACTCAATCTTTTTCCTCTTGTATTGGCAATCACTCCCACATAACCTTTAGATGCTGATAACATAGCACTAACTTCATTAGTTCCTGCATATATGGATGAAACTAATATTGCCGATTTTTTACTTGACGATTTTCCTTTTCGTTTTACAACCACCATTGATACCTCTGCTCCATCTTTCATGGTGATTACGATATTATCATTTATGGCATACCTACGTTTATGATCTTGTTTTATTGCTGCAAAATAAATTGCTCTCGTTGATGAAAATACCGTGCTTAAAAAATATTTTTTTACTAAATCTATAGCTGTTTCTTGTGATACCTTTTCTGATTTAATATTGTTATACGTATTTTTAAAATTGCCCACATAATAATCAGTAGGGTCTCTAATGATTAAGGCCTTATCTAAATTAATCACTTGAATGTCATCAGATTTTTTTACATATTTTCTATATGATTTTTTAAAAGCCTTTTGAAAGTTTTGAGAAAATTTAGCTTCTACATAATGCTTGTATACATCTAAATACTGTCTTTGATCTACTGGTGTTTCTTGAATTCTGTTTTTGATGGTAATTAATGCCTCTTTATAATTACCTCGTATTAATTGAAACTTAAATACATCTAATTCAGACAGGTTTTCTGTATCACAAAATTCTGCTATTTGCTTCAATTGTTTTGCTACAGCAACTGAATCTGATAAGTCTAATTTTTTAAATAATATTTCTTGACCAAATGAAGTAAGACTATTTGCGATAAGAATTAATAATAGAACTGATTTTTTCATTAGTTTTATTTTAAAAAATGAGAACAAATTTTATTGTTTCTTATTCGAGTTTGTATATTCAATTAACTCTTCATTATACACAAAGTCATCTTGAGTTTGTGTTAGCTTAATAAAGTTTTTCACTTTTGGTGCATACAACCACACTTCATCTGTTCTGGCACTATATCCTCTTGAATTCGAAATTGTTCCTTTATACTCAATGGTATACGCCATAAATGTTCCTGCTCCTACTTTTTCTTCTTTATAAGATAAAACTTCTACATCTTGACTTTGCTTTCCTGTTGTTCCATCTTGACTTGTCCAGTTCTTCTCGTATTTCCACTTTTTACCAACTTTTAAAGGCCATTCGTATCTTGGAGTTTCGCTAACATCCGGTTTTACGATATCTGAAATTGGAATTGTATCATTTCCAACTGTCATACCTAAACCATAAGGCATTTTAATTGTTTTTCTTACATCTTCACCATCTGAACGCACTTCCCCTTTATCTGTAACTCCTTTATATTTCCAAACCCATTTTTCTCCAACTTTGTAGTCTTTTAGGGTTGGTTGTGTTGCTTCAATTACTGACTCTTTATCACAAGCATATAATCCAATAAATACTATGATGTATAAGAATTTAAGTATGATTTGTTTTTTTCTAAGGTAATTCATGATGTGTGTTTTAATTAATTACAATTCAAAGTAAAGATGTTTGTAACCAATATTAAAGAGAAAGTACAGGAGCGTAAATAAATGTAAATGAACGTTAAAATAAGTGATATTTTTTATAAACTATTCCAATTTTTAAACTTAACAGACTGCCTGCTAGACACTTTTACTTTTTCTCCAGTAGTTAATATAATTTGGAGTTTATTATTAAAGTAGGGATGAATCTCTTTAATGTAATGTACGTTGATTATTTGACTTCTATTCACCCTAAAAAAGACTTTAGGATCTAATTTCTCTGCTAATAAATTTAATGAGCGTTTAATCATAGCTTTATCTGAACCAAAATACAAACGTGCATAATTTTCTAAAGATTCAATAAAATGAATATCTGTTAGCGGAATAAAATGACATTTTTCACCATCTTTGATAAAGATTTTTTGATGCATGGGTAAAATTGTAGACTCTAATTGTACTCTTTTAGACAATTCTATTTTTACTTTTTCTATAGTTTTAGAAAAACGTTCGTCTCTTAAAGGTTTCACTAAATAATCTAACGCATTCAACTCAAAAGCTTTTACAGCATATTGATCATAAGCCGTTGTAAAAACAACATCTGGCACATTTGTTAATTCTTCTAACAAGTCAAACCCAGATTTTCCAGGCATATGAATGTCTAAAAACAAAATATCTGGTTGTAGGTCTTCAATTAATTTTATAGCTTCATTTGCATGACTAGCTTCCCCAATAATTTCAAACTCTTTATGTTTGTGGAGTGCACGTTTTACTTCTTCTCTCGCTAAACGTTCATCATCAATAATTATAGTTTTAAATATTTTCATCAGCTATAAAAGGTATTGTTATTTTTGCTTCAACTTCTTCTGTATTTTTTTGAGTTAAGCTAAAAGTAGCTTTGTTTTTATATTGAATTGTTAATCTCTTTTGCAAATTTTTTAAGCCCAAACCTGCACTTTTTGTATCATCAATACTTCCTGGGTTTCTAACTATGATTTCAATGAAATCGTGTTTCTTTTGTATAACAAGGCTTATACTTCCTCCTTTAACAATTAAATCAATTCCATGTTTTATTGCATTTTCGACCAATAACTGAATACTTAAAGTAGGTATTTTAAAATTGTATAGTATTTTATCTACAGAGATTTTTAATTGTAATCGTTCTTCAAAACGCATTTTCTCTAATTCGATATAATCTTTTACTAAAGACAACTCCTCATTAATGGTAATTAAACCTTTGTCTTTTTCATATAAGGATGAACGCAATAAATCTGACAACAAATCAATAGATCTTCTAGCTGTATCTGGGTTTTCAATGACTAAAGATTTTATTGAGTTTAATGAATTAAACAAAAAATGAGGATTCAATTGAGCTGATAAGTTATCTAATTCAGCTTGTTTAGCGATTAAAGATAATTGAGCATTCTCTCTTGCTGTGACCACTTCTTTTTGATAATAATGATACAAATGATAGGCTAAAACCCAGATTGACATTAAACGAAGTCCCGTGAGTAAAATCGGATCCCAATATATAATTGACTCTAAGAAATCAACATTCTTTATCACAAAAAAGGTTCTGAAAAAAATCCATTTTAAATTGTTTATGAGTACATATAAAATTGCTAGTAAAAGTATACTAGGAATTACTCTTACGAGTAATTGTTTTATTGGCAATTTACTCCATTCAGCTTTTAAAGCGTAGGCTCTATACATATGCGTAAGAAATATTCCAATTGAGATATCTAATACATAATTTAACAACGTGTAAAAAAAACCGTAATTATCTCTTGTATAAACTGTGTACGCCCAATAAATTGATACTAAACTCCAACCTATGAATTGGCATTGCCAATATAACCGAGATTTAGATATTTTATTATTTACATGTAAATTCATATGAATAGCAAAGCAACGTATTTTCTTTAAAAATAGAAAAAAGAAATACATGAACGTTAATATGAAGTGATTAACGTATCTATTTTAAGAACTTGATTTGTAAACGAATATTGAGTTCTAGTAGTTCAAATTTATAATATCGTATAAAAAAGTTCCTAAGTAATTATAAGCTTAAGAGTTATAATTTTGATTTTTAATAGGTTTTGTAATCTCATTAATTACATTTCCTGTATGAAGTGCAGATTTATTTTCAATAAGCATAAGGTGACATTCTTTTTTAGAACTCACCCTGTGATTAATTCCCTTTTTCACTATAAACAAATCTCCCTCTTTCATTGTAAAGGCCTCTTGGTTTTCTATTTCAAAAAGAAGTTCTCCTTTGATTATAAGAAATAATTCATCTTCATTTTTATGATGATGCCAAGGTACTTTGTTTCCTTGAATTTTAACTAATTTTATAAAAACATCGTTTACTTCACCAATAATTTTAGGAGAGTAGTAGTCTTTGATGGTTTCAAGTTGCTTTTTTATATTCATATTAATTGTGATGAAGCCTTTTTATTTTTTTGATCATTACTATTTTAAGGCTTTAGAACTTTCTGGGCTTAACCTCAATTAATTTTTTCTTTTAAACCTTTAATTCTTTGTTTGTAATTTTCTTCACCACTTATTTTAAAAGCTTTTGTAACAAAATGTAATGCATTTTTATAATCCTTGTTTTTTTCATAATAATCTGCCATTGAAGCATAAACATTTGCGCTATTTGGGTAATACTTAATGGCAAGCTCAAAGTACATTTTTGCCTTTTCTGTCTGTTGAATATCCATATATCCTGACATATTCAAAAGTTCTTCAGGGTAAGGTGCCTCTGAGTAACCAAAATGTTTTTTAAGTTTATTTTCTCTATATTTTATGATGCGAACAAGTTCTTCCTTTGGAGTATCAAATGAATTTATTTTGTCAGTATTTTCCATTTGGTACCACTCAAAAAGAGAAATTAAACCATCCTTAATCGATGGAAAAGGAATTGTACCATGTATGTCTTTTGGATAAAATTTCCAATCAAAAAATAATCCATTAGCATTATTTTGCTTAGCAATATTTGAAAAGGTAATATTAGAACGAGCGAATAAGGTAAAGTCTGTGGTGTCTTGCATTACATTATCTATAGTTATTTTTGAGTTCTGCATGTGCAATTGACCACCTAATGATATGAATAAGGATTTATTTTGATAATTCTGATTTTTAAATACTTCTTCAGCTTCTTTCAAAAGTTTTTGATTGTCCCAATCTAAACTTGGGTCTATGGCTATATAGTTTGAAAATAAATGAGAGTGATTTATAAGTGTATAAACTGTGAATAAACCTCCATACGAATGCCCAATTAAAGTTCTGAAATTAGTAATAGGATATTTATTTTCTATAAAAGGAATTAATTCAGACTCTAAAAATTTACTAAAATTAGCAGCTTCTCCATTTTCTTGCTTAAAAGGCATACCATACATTTCTGTAACTTTTGATGTTGTTAAGTCACGCACCCTATTTTTAGCATTTGAAATACCAACAATAATCATTTCTGGCATAAAGCCACCACTATAAAAACGATGGACATTATAAACCGTTGATAAAAACACTTCTCCATCCAACACATAAACTACTGGGTATTTTTGTTTTGAATTAGGATTGTAATTTTCAGGTAATTGTACATATATTTTTCTATATTCTTCTAGGTTTTTGGAATATATACTATCTAAAACACCAATATTTTGTAAAAATTGATTCTCTTGTGCTAAACATATTACATTTATAAAACAAAAGATGAAAAAAAAGTGTAATGACTTCATAGATGTTGTTTTTTATATCATTGATTTGTTAGCAATAGTTTTTAATTCTTCTTCTCGATTCTGGATGGGTTAGTTCTAAAGACATAACCAAATAGTATTGCGAAAACTGAATAGACTATAGTTAACGAAATAACTATTTCTGAATGCGTTTGAATTTTAGTGATTATTTTTATCAAAGCCAATGCCCCAACCAAAAAATGCATGAAATTCCCAATAGCGATAGGCCTATTGTAAATGCCACCAATTAGAGAACCTTTTGCCATCCAATTCAGCATTGCGAATCCAAGATAAAGCGCACCTAATAATTGCAATAACAAGATTGATATTGGCTCTGATGTTATGCTCAAACCTGAGATAATTTTATCAGGCATAAAGGTGAGAATGATTCCCTGAGAACCTAAAAAAATACAGCTTGAAATCATTACTATTTTTGTGTTCATTCTTTTCTTTTTATTGTTGCCAACAATTGTCTAACAGTGGCTTTAGTTAATATTTTGATGATTTAATGCAATGATTTTTTTAATTGCAATCTACATTTGCTGTTTGATATGTTGACAATTTTAAATTTGGAACCTGTTGCCCATTTGCAATTTTAATACAAGTTAATGTTGGGTTTCTATCTACTCTAACATCAATAAGATTGGGTAAATTACTAATATCAAATTGGGTAAGTAAATTACTTGAACCATAGATATACTCTAAATTTACGTTATTTTCTAAGTTTATGGTTTGTACTTTGTTAGCAGAAAAAACCAACACTTTAAGTAATGGACTATTACTTAAATCTAAATCTGTTATTTGATTTAAGTTCAGCACTGCACTTTCTAATTTTGGAGCATTTGCTATTTCTAAAGATGTTAAATCATTATGATCAATGAGAAAATTTTTCACATTATCATTATCCAATGTAAATTCTGTAAAATAGTTCCAAGATAAACTTAACCATGTTAAGTTTTGGGATTTTTCTAAACCTTCAACTTTTGTTAAGCTATTAGAAGTTAAACTAATAGTATCTAATAATACGTTATTGCTTAAATCTAATGTTGTTAAATTATTTGCATCTGCTTCAAGTCTTTTTAAATTAACAAATGCTTCAATACCCTCTA
>CAXBAC010000022.1:0-14560 GCA_963973485.1 uncultured Polaribacter sp.
TTACCAATATTAAAAGATGGAGTTGCTGTTTTTATTGAATCTCATACAGATATGAGAGGAACAAAAAAAGACAATCAAGATTTATCTGATAGAAGAGCAAAAGCAGTAACAGATTATTTAATTTCTAAAGGAATTAACGCATCTCAATTGTATGCTAAAGGTTTTGGTGAATCGAGATTATTAAATAAATGTGCTGATGGTGTAGTTTGTTCAGAATCTGAACATGCTGTAAACAGAAGAACTACTTTTAGAGTTGTAAATCAAAAATAAAAGTATAAAACATATTGATAAAAAAAAGGAAGTAATTTAAATTACTTCCTTTTTTTTATGCTAATATTTTCTAATTACTGATGTAATAAAAGGGTAATAATATTCTGTTAATATATATCCACTTTTTTCGGCAACTTTCCTTCCTCTGTGATTTACAAATAAAAATGTTGGAAAAGCCTTTACTTTATATTTATTCTTAAGATATAAATTTTCACTCATTTTATCAGGAGCTACTAAATCTTGATTTCTTGGGATATCTACTTCTAACAAAATCAAATCTTTATCTGCTATAGATTTGAATTTTTTTGTATGAAAAAGTTCTCTATCCAAACGAATACAAGGTCCACACCAATCTGACCCTGTAAAATACATTAAAACAGGTTTGTCTTCTTTTTTAGACCTTTTTAAAGCTTCTTTATAAGTTGCAACCCAATTTAATTGAATGCTATCTGTAGCCTCTTTTAATGGTTCTTTTCCTTCATTCTCTTGAGAGTTTGTTACCAAAGATGTAAAAAGGAAACATAACAATACCATAATATTTTTACTCATAAGAATTCTTTAGTTTTATCTAAAATCAAATATAATACCAAAATTAAAAAAGGATAACTATTCAATAAATATTTTATTGTAATACAACTTTCAAATTAGCTCTTTTTACTACTCAAATTACTTGGTGTTCAATTTTATATTTTGAAAAATATTTTCATTGAATTCAGAATGACCATCATTTAAAAAACAGGTTTCAATTGCTAAAAAAGAAACATTCTCTAGCTTGTTTTCTAATCTTGTAAAATCTTTTTCTGTAGTTAAAATAAGTTTTTCTTTAGAAGAAATACTATTAAATGCAGATTCTATTTCATCAATGTTTTTTGATGTAAAATCATGATGATCTGAGTATTTTAAATGCAAAAATGTAACTTTATTATCAGATAAAAAATTTAGTAAAGGTTTTGGATTTGCAATTCCTGTTACCAATAATACATGCTTTGTTTGTAATGTTTCAATAGTATAACTGTATTTTCCAGAAATTTTATCAGCATACTTTATTGTTGTAAAGTAAATAGGCTTTTCGTATTTAGAAAATTGCGCTTTAATTTTTTTCCTTTGGATTTCTGTTAAAGTTTGTGGGCACTTTGTTACAACAATTGCATCTGCTCTTTTAGCTCCTACTCTACTTTCTCTTAAATTTCCTGTAGGCAATAAATAATCATTAATAAATAAATCATTATACTTTGTAAGCAATATATAAAAGCTTCCTTTTACCTTTCTATGTTGAAAAGCATCGTCTAAAAGAATTACTTCTGGTGATTTTTGATCTACCAATTTAGTGATACCCTCTACCCTATTCTCATCAACAGCAACAGTTATATCTTTAAATTTTTTAAAATATTGCAAGGGCTCATCACCTACGTCTTTAGCAGTATGCTTATTATTTAAAAGTATAAAACCTGTTGTTTTTCTTCCATAACCTCTACTTACAACACCCGTTTTAAAATTGTTTTTTAAAAGTCTCACCAAATATTCTATTTGAGGAGTTTTTCCTGTACCACCAACACTTAAATTCCCAACAACAATTACTGGCATTGAAAATGAAGTTGATTTAAAAATGTTTACATCAAATAAAAAATTGCGAATAGCTGTTATTATCTGATATAAAATTGCAAACGGAAAGAGTAAAAATCTTACAAATTTCATCTGTGTAAAAATACATTAAAAATGTTAACTTTGATTTTCAATTTATTGATAAATGACTATAAGAAACATCACAAATTACATAGAAGAATTAGCGCCATTAAATTACGCAGAAGACTTTGATAATGTTGGTTTATTAATTGGCAACTACCAAACAAAAGTTTCTGGAGTTTTAGTAACTTTAGATACGTTAGAAGAAACTGTAGATGAAGCTATTGCCAACAACTGTAATTTAATAGTTAGTTTTCATCCTATTATTTTTAGTGGTTTAAAAAAAATAAATGGAAACTCTTATGTAGAAAGAGTTGTTTTAAAAGCCATACAAAATAACATTGCAATTTATGCAACACATACTGCTTTAGATAATTCTAATAATGGAGTATCTGCAAAAATGTGTGAGGTTTTAGGGTTAATTAATAGCAAAGTTTTAATTCCGAAAACTGGAATTATAAAGAAACTAACCACTTACGTACCAAGTAAAAATGCTGAATCACTAAGAAATGCTCTTTTTGTAGCAAATGCTGGCAGTATTGGTAATTATGATCATTGTTCTTTTAATAGTTTAGGAGAAGGTACTTATAAAGGTAATGAAAAATCGAACCCAACAATAGGTAAAAAAGGAGCTCTACACACTGAACCAGAAACTAAAATTTCTATTGTTTTTGAAAATAAAAATCAGAAAAAGATACTTAAAGCTTTACAAGAAAACCATCCTTATGAAGAAGTTGCTTACGAAATTGTAACAACAGATAATGTGCATCAAAATATTGGAATGGGGATGATTGGCGAACTAGAAAATGAAATGAATGAAAAAGATTTTCTATCATTTTTAAAAAAAACCATGAAAACTGATTGTATTAGGCATTCAGCTTTTATCCATAAAAAAATTAAAAAAGTGGCAGTTTTAGGTGGTTCTGGAAGTTTTGCCATTTCTAATGCAAAAAGAGCTGGAGCAGATGCATATGTAAGCGCAGATTTTAAATATCATGAGTTTTTTAAAGCAGAAAATAGCATTCTTTTGGCAGATATTGGACATTATGAGAGCGAACAGTTTACAAAAAACCTTTTGGTTGATTATCTTACGAAAAAATTTAGTAATTTTGCAGTCATTTTATCAGAAAAAAGTACAAATCCTATATATTATATATAAACATGGCAAAGAAGAAAGAAGTTTCGGTTGAAGAAAAATTAAGAGCTTTATATGACTTACAGTTAATAGACTCTAGAATTGATGAAATTAGAAACGTTAGAGGTGAATTACCTTTAGAGGTTGAAGACTTAGAAGATGAAGTTGCTGGTTTAAACACACGTATTTCTAACTTAGAAAAAGATGTTTCTAGCTTAGAGACAGATATTAATAACAAAAAGTTAGCAATAGATGAATCTAAATCGTTAATGAAAAAATACGATGAGCAACAACAAAAAGTAAGAAATAATAGAGAGTTTGATTCATTGTCTAAAGAAATTGAATTTCAAGATTTAGAAATTCAATTGGCAGATAAAAGAATTAATGAATACAAAGCTAAAATTGCTCAAAAACTAGAAGTTATTGAAGCAACAAAAGAAAAGTTAGCAAAACAAGAAAAGCACTTAGGGCATAAAAAGTCTGAGTTAGATGCTATTTTAAAAGAAACTGAAAAAGAAGAAACGCTTTTAATTAAAAAATCTAAAGAATTTGGTGAGTCTTT
The DNA here is from genome assembly GCA_963973485.1 of uncultured Polaribacter sp. Taxonomy (GTDB): domain Bacteria; phylum Bacteroidota; class Bacteroidia; order Flavobacteriales; family Flavobacteriaceae; genus Polaribacter. Next base: position 3,651 of record CAXBAC010000022.1, read on the forward strand.
AGACCAACACCTATATGCTGCTTACCAAAGAATTAGAACAAAAGTTAAAAATGGTTTAGCTGTTGTAGCTATAGAACGTGGAGCTTCTGGAGGATCTTATTTTACAATTCCACCACAAGTTCAGCTAGAAATAGCTAATAGAAAGAAAATTACTATTGACGAACATAGTGGACGTATTTTAGTAGATGCTGCATTAGCTGAAGAAGAAAAGGTTAAAATGGAGAAATTTATTTCTTAAAAATAAAATTATCTTATAAAAAAACTCGAAGTTAATACTTCGAGTTTTTTTATGAGTTAAAAGTAGATTGTTTTAATAATCTAATTTTTTCAAGTAATCACTTTTTAGTTTCCAAATAGATAACTCTTTTTTATACCCTTCTACTTTATCTTTTACATTTTTAACTAACGGATTATCATCTGTGGCATTTGAAAAGAAACCTAAATTGTTTTCTAACTGATGAATTTCTTTATTAATTTCATCTATCTTTTTTCTAACAAATTGTTGTTCTGATTCTATTTTTCTAAAATCGTTATCAGCCAAATAAGAATCTACAAGATTTGTAAATTTAAGCATAGCAACCTCTTCTTTATCCAAAGAAAGGTTTTCTAACATTTTATCAACTTGTTTATTAAAACTCTCTTTTAAATTTCCAGCATTTCTAGGTAAGCTACCTAAATCTCTCCAATTATCTATTGCTTCTAAAACTGTATCTTTAGATGCATTTTTAGTCTCTTTTAAATTTTCAAGAAACTCTTCTTTAGCTTCTACAACTTTTTGTTGCTCTTTATTAGCTGCATTTTTTCTTTTGTTTAACCTATCAAAATAATAATTACAAGCTGATTTAAATTTTTTCCAGATATCATCTGAAAATTTTCGGGGCACATGACCAATGTTTTTCCAATCTGCTTGAACTTTTTTCATAGCATTTGTTGCCATTTGCCAATCTTCACTATCTTTTAAAGATTCTGCAACCTCAATTAATGCTAATTTCTTTTTTAAATTTTCTTGTTGCTCAAGCTTTTCTTGTTTGTAAAACGTGTTTTTTTCGGAATTAAATTTTTTAGTGGCAGACTTAAATTTTTGCCAAACCTCTTCACTTTTGTTATAAGGTAATTTACCAGCTTTAAAGTATTCTTGCCTTAACTTTTCAATTTCCTTTATACTTTTTTGCCAGTCGTTATGTGAACTATTTTTTGAAGTATCATAAGCGTCAATTAATGCAATAACTTCTAATTTCTTATCTACTATTTCTTGAAACTTAGATCGCATCTCTTTAAAATACTCGTGTCTTCTGTCATGAATTTTCTTAGTTTCTTCACTAAATTTTTGCCAAATTTCTTCACGCATTTCTTTAGCTACAGGTCCAATATCTTCTTTCCATTGTTTATGCAGTTCTTGTAATTCTTTTGCTGCATAGTTTACATCTGGATCTTTAGCTAAAACTTTTGCTTTCTCAATTATTTTAAGTTTTTCTTCTAAATTGTATTTAAAGTCTAAATCTCGTAAATCGTTACTTAAATTTAACAAATCATAAAAACGCTCTACATGATGATGATAAATTTTCCAAGTATCATTATAATGTGACTTTGGAACAGGACCAATTGCTCTCCATTTTTCTTGAATCTCTTTAAAATCTTTATACATTGTAGTTGCATCTGCATTATCAATTAAAGATTTTAAGATATCAATTACCTGGTTTCTTTTTGCTAAATTATGATTGAGTTGCTCATCTAAAGCCTTGTAATAAGCATCTCTTTTTGCTTTATAGTCTGATAATAAACCATTGTATTCTGTTTTTAAAGGGCTTGTAAAGTGAAAATCTATAGAATTACCACCTTCTGCTAAAAAAGCAGCTTTTTTTTCTGCTAAAAGTGCTCCAAATTTTCTATTAAAAGCACTTTTAATACTCTCTACTTGTGTTTTTATTTTCTGAGCAGGATTATTAGCTAATAGATTTTTCAAGCTTTCTATTAGCTCTTCTAAAGATTTTGTTGAGTAATCTTCTGCAGCAATTTCATCATCTTTTCTTTCCTCTTTTGTATCGCTATTTTTTAAAGATGTATTTTGAGCATCAACTGCACCTGTTTCTTCATTATTTTCTGTTTCTGAAACAGTTTTATTATCTGGTTTTGTTACTGAAGTCTCTTTTTTATGATCTTCTAATTCATTTTTATCTAACATGTCTACAATGTTTAAAGGTCTTTATATAATATTATAACTACATAGTCAGTAAATTTAATTACATCTTACACAAACTACAAGGTTTAGTTATAGGTAAAATTTATAATACGTTAAGAATTCCAAATTCTCCAAGATTCTTCTGCTTGAAGCGTTAGCATTTCAAATCCGTTTTTAATTTTTGCTCCGTTATTTTTACCTTTTGCCAAAAAAGTTGTGATTTCTGGATTGTAAATTAAATCGTAAAGCAGGTGATTTTTATTAATAAATTGATAAGGAATATCTGGACATTTATCTATTTCTGGTGATGTTCCTACAGGAGTGGAATTGATAATAATAGTGTATTTCTCTAATAGTTCTTGATTTAAACTATCATAAGCTATTTGATTCTTTTGGGTAGGATTTCTAGATACAAACTTAAATTTAATATCATTTTTTTCTAAAACATATGCAACAGCTTTAGATGCACCACCAGTACCTAAAATTAACGCTTTTTGATGTTGTTTTTCTAGCATAGGCAAAAGTGATTTTTCAAACCCAACTGCATCAGAATTATATCCTTTTAAATTCCCTCTTTTTGTAAATTTTATAGTATTTACTGCTCCAATTTTTCTGGCAGTTTTATCTACTTTGTTTAAATAAGGAATTACTTCTTGCTTGTAAGGAATGGTTACGTTTAAACCCTTTAAGTTTTTATTATCTGCAATTACTGTGTTGAATTCTTCAATTTGAGAAATATCAAAATTAACATACCTATGGCTTAAGTTTAACTTTGTAAATTTTTCTGAAAAATAACCGCGAGAAAATGAATAGGCTATATTTTTACCTAACAAGCCAAATAGTTTATGCTCTTCTTCTTTTGTCATAAAAATCAATAATTAAAATTAAGCTGATACCAATAAAAATAAAAAGAATAGCTACTAAGGTTTCCAATTGATAAAATTCAGGAATGTAACGTTCGTAATTTTCAACTATTTTATTGCCTTCTGTATCTAATAAAAAAGTAGTTTCATTTTGCACATATATTGTTTTTTTCCAAGGCCAAACCATACCTAGAGACCCTGTAATAAAACCAATTATTACAGCATTTACCATTTTATTCCATTTTTTTAAAACATACCCCAAAAGATGAGATATTGAGACTAAGCCAAAAGCAGAACCTGCTGTAAACACACCTATAATTTTTAAATATTTAATTTTTACAGGGTCAGACAGCACTTCAAAATCTCCTGTTAAAAGACTAGTTATTACCACCAACAATTCGTTAACAGAGTCAACCAAAAGCAGCACATAATTACCTAATAAAATCAAAATAAATGAACCTGAAAGCCCAGGTAAAGTCATACCTGAAACACCTATAATTCCACATAAAAAAACAAACCAAAGGTTATCGTTTTCTTTTGCTGGACTCAAAAAACTTATTGATAATCCTAACAAACCTCCAATAATTAGACTGATAACATTAACTCTCGTCCATTTACCAAAATCTTTTCCTATGTAATAAATAGAGCCTATTATCATTCCAAAAAACCAACTCCATACATAGACTTCATAATGTTTTAGAAAATAGTCTAAAATTAAAGAAACACTAAAGTAGCTAAAAATACTACCTCCCATAATTAGGGTAATAAATTCTGCATTTGTGTATTTAAAAAACAATTTAAAATCACCTTTTACAAGTAATTTAAAAGCTTTTAAATTGATTTTCTGAAAAGAGTAAATTAATTCTTCATAAAAGCTCAAAACATAAGAAACTGTTCCTCCAGAAACACCAGGCACTTTATTTGCAGCACCCATTGCTAAACCTTTAAAGAAAAGTGTTACTTTTTGTAGAAATGTTCTTTCTTCTTGCATTTACTTTCTATATCCTGCTATTTTTTCCATCAACAAAATTAAGCCAAAACCTACGATTGCTAAAAATATTGCCATGGCCAGTTGTGCATCTCCATCAAAATGAAAAGGAGAAATACTTTGCTGTTTAAAAGCCACTTTTAATCCCTCTGAATTTGTTCGCCAAGATAAAGTTTCTTTCCAAGGCCAAATCTTATTTAGAGAACCAATTATAAAACCCGTTAAAATGGCTAATGTGTAATTTTTATAATTTGCGAATAACCATTTTAAAATTTTAGAAAAAGATAATAAACCAACAATAGCTCCTAAACCAACAACAGCAATAGTTTTTATATCTCTATCATTTACTGCTGATAAAATAGGCTTATAAGCCCCTAAAAGCACTAAAATAAAGGCTCCAGAAATTCCTGGCAATATCATTGCACAAATGGCTAAAGCACCTGCAAAAAACATGTATAACATCGATGAATTTTCGGTTACTAAAGGGTTTAAAGTTGTGATGTAATAGGCTAAAAAAGCGCCTAATACAAGAATTAGAATAGCTATAAAGTTCCATTTAGAAATTTGTTTCGCTATATAAATAATACTTGCTAAAACCAATCCAAAGAAAAAAGACCACAACAAAATAGGCTCATTTTCTAACAAGTATTTGATGGCTTTTGCTAGTGAAATGATACTTATAAAAATACCAATAAATAATGCCAAGAGAAAATTACCATTCAGTTGTTTCCACGCAGCTTTAAAGCCTTCGTTTTTTAAAGTTGTAAAAAGTTTTACGTTTATATTGCTTAAAGAGCCTAATAATTCTTCGTAAATTCCTGAAATAAATGCAATTGTTCCTCCAGAAACACCTGGAACAACATCTGCAGCACCCATTGCCATTCCTTTAAGACTAATCAACACATAGTCTTTTACTTTTCTTCTCATTTATAATGTTTCTTAAAAGAACGAATATAAAAGTTTTTTAATAAAAAAATGTAGTGAAATATGATAAAATAACGGACGTTTTAATAATAACATATTTTGAAAATACTTCGTATTTTAAACAAACCTTAACAACTAAAGTTGTGAACTTTCTTTATATTTGAGTGAACTAACCTAATGAACATGAAAAGAAAAATAAGTTTACTTTCATTTCTTTTAATTGTTTTAACTGCTTGTAACACAACAATCAAAAAAAACAGCACAAAAGATTCTGAAGTAACTAAAAAAGCAACACCTTCTACAACAGAAATTACTCCTATTTCTCATGCAACTGCAGTAATTGAGTTTGATAATACTAGAATATTTTTAGATCCAACAGGAGGTAAAGAAGCTTTTTCTGGTTTTGAAAATGCGAATTATGTTTTAATTACAGATGTTCATGGAGATCATATGAACTTAAAAACATTAAACGCTTTAAGTTTAGAAAACACAATTATAATTGCTCCAGTAGCTGTTGCAAATCAATTGTCAGAAATTAAACCTAAAGAAATTATTATTCTCAATAATGGTGACAAAAAAAGTTTTTCCAATTTTGAAGTTGAAGCAATACCTATGTATAACTTAAGAGAAGAGGCTTTAAAGTTTCATCCAAAAGGTAGAGGAAATGGGTATGTTTTAACAATTAACAACGAAAGAATTTATTTTTCTGGAGATACTGAAGATATCCCTGAAATGCGCAATTTAAAAAACATCGACAAAGCTTTTATCTGCATGAATTTACCTTATACTATGACAGTTGAAAGTGCTGCTGATGCTGTATTAGCATTTGAACCAAAAGAAGCATATCCTTATCATTACAGAGGCACTGATGGTTTAAGTGATGTTGAAAGCTTTAAAGAAATCATCGAGAATAAGAATTCAAATATTAAAGTGGTACAGTTAAATTGGTATCCAAACAGACAATAAATACTAATCAAAAAGAATATAAATTATGAAAAAAATAAGCTTATTTGTTTTACTATTTACAATTTTAATTTCATGCTCAACAAGTGAAGAAAAGATAGCAGAAGCTACAATCTCTGCTAAAAGTAATAGCAATGTTAGTGGATTAGTAACATTCACTCAAAAAGACGGAAAAGTAATGATGAAAGCAGCGTTAAAAGGATTAACTCCTGGAACTCATGCAATTCATATTCACGAAAAAGGAGATTGTTCTTCTGATGATGGAAAATCTGCTGGTGGCCACTGGAACCCAACTCAAGATAAGCATGGGGAGTGGAAACATGGCGAATTTCACAGTGGAGATATTGGTAATTTAGTTGCTGATGAAAATGGAAATGCAACCATAGAAAAAGAAAGCGATTTTTGGTGTATTGGTTGTGAAGACGATACTAAAAATATTGTTGGCCATGCAATAATTGTGCATGCAGGTACAGACGATTTTACATCTCAACCTTCAGGAGCTGCAGGAGCAAGAGTTGGCTGTGGAGAGATTACTGCTAACTAAATTTTAAAATAGTTAAAAAAAACCACTACAAAAAGTAGTGGTTTTTTTTGTTTTATTCTGATGCTTTTTTAAAATTTATACACAATTGCTGTATCTCTTCATCTTGAAAAACTGAAGGGAAAAGTTCTTTTAGAACAATATGATATTCATAATCTATTTTTAAACCTTCAATAAGGTGATTAAAAGCATAATTTCTTTTACTTAACACAAAAAATAAACCAGCCAGCCTATACTCTATTTCTGCAAAATTTTTATAGTTTTTTTGGGCATCAAATAATACTTTAATTGCGTGATCAAATTCACTTAAGAAAGATAAAACGTCAACCAAACCAACATACATTTCTAAGGCGTTATCTTGTAATAGTAAGCAATTTTTAAAACCAATTACAGCCTCTTCGTAAAAATTAAGCTTTATATTAATTGCTGCATATTTTCTCCAGTACAACGCATTGTCTTCATCAATTTTCAACGCTTTTGTAATAAAATACAATGCTTTTTGAAAATTGTTATCATTGTAGTAAATGTTAGTCAATAGAAACCAACCTCTATCCAATAAAGGATCTTCATGAACAGCTTTTTTATAATAAGAAATAGCAGCTTCATATTTATGAATTTTCTCATAACACTCCCCAATTCTTACATAAGCAAACGCTGTAGGATCATCTAAATTTAACGTAATTAAATAGTTTTCTATAGCTTCTTGATATTCGCCAAGCTCTTCTAAGGTTTTTGCTTTCTCTAAATAACCGCCTATAAAAGATTCATCAATTAAAACTGCAAAATCAAAAGCTCTAAGTGCATTTTTAAACTGATTTAAAATAAAATACTGTCTCCCTAATTGATGCCAAGCTACTTCGCAATAAGGGTTCGTATTGATGTAATTATTCAAAAAAGTAATGGCCTGTTCATGCTCTTTTGCCATATCAAAACAATATACAATATTGTATAAAGCTGAATAATCTTCATAATCTACATCAATACAATTAGCAAAGTTTAAACGTGCATTTTCAAAATCATCTATATAAAGATATTCCATACCCAATAAAGACCAAACATCAAATTTATCATCTGTAAGTGTAAGTGCTTTTTTTAGGTTGATAATAGCTTCTTTATGATTTCCTAGCTTTGAGTTGATAGTTGCTTTTTGGATATAAACCTCATCATTATTAGGTTCTATAAGTGCTATTTTTTTTAGTAAGTTACTTGCACTTGTTAAATCGTTATCAAAAACAAACAATTCTACTTGTAGTAGTTTTAAATCTACAGATTCTGGGTGCTGTTCTAAGCCTAATTTAACGGCTTTTTTCGCTAAAGAATGCTTTCCAACATCTAAATAATGTATTATAATCTCCTCAAATTCAACCAAATCAAAAAAATAGATATTATTGGTTTTGAGCATCGATTCAAATTTTACTAAAGACATAGCTATGAGATTTGAATTAGTACCTTAAAAGTACTACAACTACCATATATCATTAAAAAAACATGGTTTTGTTTTCAACAATTTAATTAACAAATTGAAATAAGCATTTAACGAGTATAAATTTTGTGCAACCGTTTATTTACGTTAATTTTGATTTTCAGTAATCATCAACTAAAATTTGATGAGTTTCTTATGAGCAAAAAAACACTACTTAACTCAAAAGATATTGAAATTATTTTGCACAGATTGGCTTGTCAGCTAATTGAAAACCATAATGATTTTTCGAATACAGTTCTAATTGGCTTACAACCTAGAGGCGCATATTTAGCCAATAGATTAACGCAATTATTAGAAACAGAATATCACATCAAAAACCTAGAATATGGGTTGCTAGATATTACTTTTTATAGAGATGATTTTAGAAGAAGAGATGAGCCTTTGGCTGCAACATCAACTCAAATAGATTTTTTAATTGAAGATAAAAAAGTAGTAATTATAGATGATGTTTTGTATTCTGGACGAAGTGTAAGAGCTGCATTAACAGCACTACAGTCTTATGGAAGGCCAAAAAACATAGAGCTTTTAGTGTTAATCGATAGGCGTTTTAGCAGACATTTACCAATACAACCTAATTATAGGGGCAGACAAGTAGATGCAATAAATGAAGAAAAAGTACTGGTATCTTGGAAAGAAACTCACAAAAAAGATGCAGTTTATATAGAGCAAAGATAATATGGATCAATTAAGCGTACCACATTTATTAGGCATCAAATACCTAAACACCAACGATATTGATTTAATTTTTAAAACTGCAGATCGTTTTAAAGAAGTAATTAATAGACCCATAAAAAAAGTACCTTCTCTAAGAGATATTACTATTGCCAATTTATTTTTCGAAAACAGTACAAGAACAAAACTTTCTTTTGAACTTGCGGAAAAAAGACTTTCTGCAGATGTTATAAATTTTTCTGCAGGGCAATCATCAGTAAAAAAAGGAGAAACATTAATTGATACTGTTAACAACATTCTTTCTATGAAAGTAGATATTGTTGTAATGCGTCATGGAAATGTAGGTGCAGGTGTGTTTTTATCTAAACATGTAAATGCAAAAATTATAAATGCTGGTGATGGTACTCACGAGCACCCAACTCAAGCCTTATTAGATTCTTATTCTATAAGAGAAAAATTAGGCACTGTAAAAGGTAAAAAAGTGGTAATTATTGGTGATATTTTACACTCTAGAGTTGCACTTTCAAATATTTACGCCTTAAAACTACAAGGTGCAGAAGTTAAAGTTTGTGGGCCAACTACCTTAATTCCTAAATACATTACAAGCCTAGGTGTTGGTGTAGAAACCAACTTAAGAAAAGCGTTAGAATGGTGTGATGTTGCCAATGTTTTAAGAGTGCAGCACGAACGCATGGACATAAAGTATTTTCCATCTACTAGAGAATACACGCAACTTTTTGGCATAAACAAAGCCCTATTAGATAGTCTTGATAGAGAAATTGTAATTATGCATCCAGGACCTATAAATAGAGGTGTCGAAATTACAAGTGATGTTGCAGACTCTAATCAATCTATTATTTTAAATCAAGTTGAAAACGGAGTTGCTGTAAGAATGGCTGTTATTTATTTATTGGCACAACAGATAAAACGATAACAAATGAAAATCGAAAAAAAAGAAACCTACAGCTATATTCTATCTGATGAAAAATCTTTCAAAACGTTTTTCAGTAATTTTAAAGAAGCAGTAGAAAAATTACAAAAAGAACATATTATTCTTCATTTTTTAGATGATATTAACATTAATAAAGAAGATTTTTCATTATTTTTGGATATATCAGCTCACAAAAAAGAGTATGGCACATCATTTGTAATCATTTATAAGAATATAAATGTTGATGATATTCCAGAAACCATAAACATTGTTCCAACACTTACAGAAGCAATTGATGTATTAGAAATGGAAGCCATGGAAAGAGAGCTGGGGTTTTAAAAACCAAAAACTTATGATTAAAAAACTACTTTTTATCTTCTTTTTAGGTAGTGCTTTAGTTGGGTATTCTCAAGCTAAAAGTATTGATAAATTAGCTGCAGCACCAAACCCGTTTACAAACAACACCAATATTACATTTACTACCACAAATACCTCAACCATTATTTTAAATGTTAGAAACGTTTTAGGAAAAGTAGTTTTTAAAAAAAGCTATAAAACTAAAATTGGCAAAAACACCATAACATTTTACAAAAATGATTTAGCTACAGGTATTTACGTATATAGTATACAAGACAAAAAGAAAATAATCTCAAAAAGATTTGTAATTCAATGAGTTTAAACCTAACTATCTTAGGTTGTCATTCTGCAACTCCGCGTGTAAACGCATATCCCACAGCCCAATATTTAGAAATTAACAACTGCCATTTTTTGATTGATTGTGGAGAAGGCACACAACGTCAAATGAGAAAATACAAAGTGGGTTTTTCTAAAATAGATCATATTTTTATTTCGCATTTGCATGGAGATCATTTTTATGGTTTGGTAGGCTTACTATCTACTTTTGGCATTTTGAATAGGGAAAAAGAATTACATGTTTATGGACCAAAAGGCATTAAAAAAGCAACTTTATTATTATTAAAGATTTCTCATTCTCATGCTAAATACAGCATTGTGTTTCATGAGTTAGAAAGCAAAGACAGTGAGCTTATTTATGGGAATGATAGGGTAACTGTAAAAACAATTCCTTTAAATCACAGAGTGTATACCAATGGTTATTTGTTTGAGGAAAAGGAAAAGCCTCGAAAATTACACATGGACAACATTAGCAATTATGAGGAAATTGGACGTGCAGATTATTTAAACATCAAAGCTGGTAGAGACGTAACCTTATCAACAGGAGAAGTTGTACCTAATGATGAGCTAACATTGCCTCCAAAAAAATCTGTGAGTTATGCGTTTTGTAGTGATACTGTTTATAAACCAGATATTGTACCCATTATAAAAAATGTTGATTTACTATATCATG
>CAXBAC010000023.1:0-14231 GCA_963973485.1 uncultured Polaribacter sp.
CTTGTGGTTACTAAAAACGTAGATGATATGTCAAAAGCCATAGCTTTATCTCCTTCAGGAGCCATATAAACCTCAACAGGTCTAGAAGCATTATTTCTTTCTTCGACTACATCATCATCAATATGACCAAAATCAACTCCATCTTTATGAGAGTTTCCAAATGTTACAATACCTCTTATATTTACAATACTTTTTTCATCTGTTCCATCCCAACGAATTGAGGTTAAGCCAGAACCATTACTTAAATAAATACGATTATCGTTTTTTATAAAATGTGGGTTTCTTCTACCATTTGTTTTGGTGATAAAATTGATTTCACCACCTGCGCTAGAAATCCAAGCTAAATCTTCTTCCCCTGAAAATGCCCCTCTTAAGTAAGCATTTCTAAAGCTTTGCGCACTTCCTTTTGTAAAAACAATTCTATCTGTTTTAGCATCCCATACAGGTGTATTGTAAAGTGCAGATTGTGTAGTTAGTTGAGTTGGTTTTCCTCCATTAGCGCTCACTTTGTATAAATGACCTCCATTAGTTTCTGACCAAGTAGTATACACAACTTCTTTACCATCTGGAGACCAATTAGGTTGTGTTTCTATGATATCCATTTCTGTTAAACGCTTTGGGTTACCATTAGGTAACTTCATTACGTATAATTTATTTAATGCATTAAAAACAATTTTTGTTCCATCTGGAGACGGTTTTGCGTTTCTAATTTGATTAGCAAACATCTTTGTTTCATCAGATATTGGATATTTAAAGTCCAATTTAGGGCCTATTGCTAAATCAACATCAACTTGAAAAGGAATTTCTTTTGCAGACTCTCCAGAAACAGGAATTCTATATATTTTACCTCCATAAGATGCTAATACTTCTTTACTATCTGGTGTAAAAGCCATTGCAGGAAGAACGCCTAAAGAGGCTAAAGATTCTTGTTCATCTCTTTGAACAGGATAGGCTAACCATCTTTCATCTCCAGAATTTAAATCTCTAAGTACTAAACCTGTTTTTTCTTCATATCTAGAACCATAAACCATATAGTTTCCATCATTAGATAATGTTGGTGTAAAAGCAGATCCATAACGTGAGGTTACTCTTGTAGATTTACCTGTTTTTAAATCGTATCTAGATATTTGATATTGAGGTAACTGAGCATTATAATTCCAGCCACCATTTCTAGTTGAGTAATAAATATATTTATTGTCTGGACTAAATACAGGTTCTACTGTTTTTAAACTAGCAGGTTCTTTTATAAGCTGGGTTCCTCCACCAGCATCTTTATGATAAAGGTGTAATTTTAAATTTCTTTTGCCTTTGGCAGCAACAATATAGTCGCCATCTGGAGACCAAGCAACAGATTCTACAGAACCTCTATTGTCTTTAGTAACTTGTCTGGTTTCTTTCGTTGTTAAATCCATAAGCCAAATATTATCATTCCCACTTCTATCTGAAGCGAATGCAATACTTTTTCCATCTGGACTATAACTTGGTTTGGTGTCTAAGGCCAAACCATCTGTAATTCTTGTGGCTTTACCACCTGAAAATGGAATTGTATACAAATCACCAAGCATACTAAAGATGATTTTTTCACCATCTGGACTTAAATCTAGTGATAACCAAGTACCTTCAGTAGTGCTAAAGTTTATCATTCTACCACTTTCTAATGGTAAATCTTTAAACTTTGTTTGTCCTGATAATGAGTCTTTTTTCTGTGCATAAGTGTTAAAAGCTGTTATCAAAAACGCAAAAACACAAATGGTGCGCATAATTTTTTTTAATGATTTTTTGTTTACAGATTGCATTGTATATTAATTTATTTATGTAAAGATAAAATTATATTAAAAAAAAGCTGCTTTACAGCAGCTTCTTAACTTATTTCTTAATCATAATTAGGTAAGTACTCCTTTTCGATCTGCTTGCCTAGAAAAAGTTATCATATAAAAGCCTATTATTAGAATTAAAAGAGGCATAATAATAGCAGTTGTACCATATTCATCCATCATATTTGCAACAAAGAAGTTGTAAATCATTTGTACAATGATACCCAGTAAAGAGATTTGAAACAATAATTTAGCTTGTTTTTTTCTTAATAAAAGTAAAACACATCCTAAGAAACCACCAAAAACAGCAATTGCAAATGCAGCAGTTGCCCAAGAAGGCATGTTATTTATTGTTTCTAATTGAGTTGGTGTATACATGGCTTGAAAGGATTCTGTATTGTAAGCTTGTTGGAGATATTGATTTACCCCCATTAAATTCCATAATAAAGCCAAAACACTAATTACCCAAAATGCGGGTGTTGGTTTAATGGTTGTTTCCATATTGTAAAAAAGTTAGGTTAGTTGATTTGTTAAATGTAATAAAAAATTACAGAATCTAAAAATGTAATGAAGTTTGGTTATAAATTCTGATTGTTTTTTTGGCTAAAAAAATGTATTAAATTAGAACATAAAGGAATCGCTAAAATTGTATAAGTTACTTAAAAACGCATGAGTTTCAGTATTAAGTTTTCTAAGTGATTATCATTTTAATCTATGATACCAACTTTTTTTGCTTTTTTAGAAAATAACATTAAAAATAAACCGACAGCAATTGTAAATATAGATTGAGCTGCACCAACTTTACCATAAGTATCTATAATATTTATTGAAAACGCATTGTAGATAATTTGTATCAAAATTGCGATAAACGAAATTACAAATAGAGTATAAGCAACTTTGTTCCTAGCTAAAAGAAATATAGATGCTGCCAAACCAAACCAAACTGCAATTGCAAAAGCAGCAGATGCCCAAATGGGTACATTGGTTATAAAATCCATTTGTTCGTAAGGGATGTGTTCTTCATTAAGTTGTGAATTATATACTTGACTTAAATAATCTAAAGCTTTTATAAAATTCCATATTAAACCTAATACACCAATAAACCAAAAATATTTTCTAGGCTTTAATTCTTTTGTCATAATAAATTCTTTTTTACTTTTTTTAATTATAAATTTTAAAAACAATTCTTACTAACATCTTTATAAAAAGGTTGATCTATATATTCACCTACAAAGTCGTTTATAAATTAATACTACTGTAAAGAGGTTCATAGGTTACCATTGTTTTTTGATTTATTGTCAATAAACTAAATATAACAAAAATATTTGTTTAGTATTAAAATGTAAAGTATATTTGTCATAATAACAAATAAACTTGTCTAATTGTAAAATATACTAATATGTCAAAACAATCATTTTGTGATAAAGAAAGAAATAGAATAGAAAAAATGAATAAATTTCAACTTGCTTATAAATATAAGAGAGTAGGAATAATTATTGCTATTACAGCATTTTCGCTAATGATAGCAAAGAAATTTATAGATGAACCAGATTGGGTAAAACCAATTTTATCTAATTTATTATTGATAGGATTTTTAATCATTTCAATATCTAAAGACAAAATAGAGGATGAGTATATAGATAGTCTTAGGGCACAATCTTATAGACTTGCTTTTATACTTTCTGTTATTTACTCATTAATTCAACCTTTAGTAAACTATGGAGTAGATTTTTTATTGAATGAAGAACCTAAAGCGTTTTATGACTTCGATTATTTTCAGGTTCTCTTTTTTATGCTTGTAGTTCAAATTATGTTTTTTACACAAATGAAACGTTACAATAGCTAAAAATATGAAGAATACTTTAAAAGTACAACGTGCTATTTTAGACTTAACACAAGACGATTTGGCTAAAGCCATTGGTGTTTCTAGACAAACGATAAATTCTATCGAAAAAAATAGATATGTGCCATCTACAGTTTTGGCATTAAAACTTTCTGCTATTTTTAAACTGCCAGTAAATGAGTTTTTTAGTTTAGAAGAAGATGATTAAACTTTTCTATATTCATGTTTCTATAATGGCTCAAATACTATTTTCAATTATTCAACAATAGATATAACAGCAGTTTTAAATAAGTTTGCTTTGGCTTTAAAGAATGAATTTTCTAATTCAATAGCTTTAAGCTTGGTTTCTATGAGCTTCGATTCTCTATAGTTTACTAAAAATAAAGAGCTCTCTCCTAAGAAAAACTTACGTTCTTCAGCTTTTAATAAAACCCCATAATCTTTTACAATATTGGTAATATAGTTGCTTTGAACTTGAAAAGAAGCCAATTCTTGCTGTACAGCGTTTACTTTATTACGTATAGAAACTTTTGTAGCTTCGTTTTCATATTCAGCGTCTTGTAATTTAGCTTTAGCTAATTTTAAATCTCCTCTTTCTTTTCTTAAAAATAGGGGTAACTTAAAGGTAATTCCTGCTTTAAAGTTATCTACATTTAAAGAATTTCCTTGTCTTGGAGTTTGTGTAAGAAAATTGTATTGTGCATCTAATTGAGGTAATAGATTATTCCTTTTTAACCTTCTATCAACATTTAAGCTTTTAATTTTAAACTCTAATGATCTAATTTTAGGATGATTATTGATATCAAAATTAGCGTTATTAAAAAGTGCAATATTAAAGGTGATGTCTACATTCTCTAATGTATTTACATCAGGAATAATATTGTCTTGTAATTCTACAGGTGTATTGTCATTCAACCATAAAAAATTAGAAAGTTCTAATGAAGCTTTTACCAACTTAATTCTAGCTTTTTCTAGGTTTAATTTCCTGTTATTTAGTGTAATTCCTGCTTCTAAAGTGTCTATAGCTGCTTTGTCTCCAGCAAAGTAAGCTCTTTTTGTGCTTTCAAAACGAACTACTGCATTTTCTAAAAAGTTGGTGTAAACATTTTTATCATTATATACTTTTAACCAATTAAAATAGGAAAGGGCTGCATTGTATAAAATTTCATTTACTAGAATTTGCTGATCTTCTTTGGCTTGATTTAAAAAGAATTTGGCTTGTTTTAAATCTGCCATTCTTTTATTCATCAAAAAACCTTTTAATAAAGATGCAGAAACACCTGCAGCATATAAGCCATCTGTTGGAACATTAGCTTCAGGATTTAAAAATAAACCATCATTATTTTCGAAGTTAGCTTTAAATTCTAAGCCATAATACGTTGGTATTTTAAAAGTACCATTTAATTTATTATAATACTCTTTTTCTTTAAATTTTTTTTTATCAAAATCTACCTCGATTTTTGGATCGAAAGCTCCTCTAGCTTTTAACAATTTAGCCTCGCTATTGTTAATTACCAAATTCGCCTGTTTTACTATAGGATGATAATTTTTTACATAACCTAAATACTCAGACAATGTCATTACAGACTCAACTTGTTCTTGAGATTGTAGTTGCTGAACAACAATAATACATAGGATATAAATAATTTTCTTCATGTATAAATGTACTTATTATGAATGTATATTTATTTCTTTTTAGATTTACTCGTAGAACTACTTTCTGGTTGGTAATAGTTGGGTGGAAAGCTGTTTAGCTGTCTCCAAAGCTCAAACCAAATAGGTACATCTTCTAATAATGCAATAGTTCTTGCACCAGAACCCACTCTTATGGCTTCTGGCCAAGTATGGTCTGTTTCATCTGGAGCCAATAAAATACGATACCTACCATTATCACTAATAAAATTCTCTATAGCCACCACTTTTGCTCCATAAGTACCATAAGATACGTTTGGCCAACCACTAAAAACAATTGCAGGCCAACCATCAAATTGTACACGTACTTCTTCTCCAATATGTACTAAAGGTAAATCTATTGGTCTTATATAGGTCTCAACAGCTAAATCGTATTTAGCAGGCATAATACCTACAATTTCCTCACCCTCTTTGAAAGTAACTCCAATTCCGCCTTTTAAAGCTTTGTTGATATAACCATTTTGAGGTGCTTGTATGTAAAGCAAACTGCTTCTTACTTTGTAGTTACTATTGCTGTTTTCTAGTTTAGATACTTGTGCTTTGGCATCGAAACCACTAGATTGTGCAGTAAATTTATCACTTTGTGCTTTTGAAATTTTATCAGCATAGCTCGCTTTAATTCGAGAAATTTCAACTTTAGCATTCAATACTTCGTTTTTAGCAGCAAGTAATTTGTTTTCTTGTTCAATTAATTTTGCTTCTGTTGCTTGTAGTTTTAATCTTTTCTCTTCAACATCTTTTACAGCCTTAATGCCTTCACTTTCTAAGGTAACATCTCTGTTATATTGACTCTGCGCAATTTTAATATTTGTTTTGGCAGCCTCAAAACCAATACTATCACTTTTTACTTTTAACTTAGATTGTAGTAATTTATTCTGTGCTTGTTCTAGTTTAAGTTTTCGTTCTTCTTCGAGAGCTTCTATTTGTCTGTCTAAAGCTTCTACTTTAAATTGATAGGCACCTACAGAAGATGCTTTAGCCAAAATTTGTTCGTTTGTTCTTTCTATTAAACGATCATCAAAATACTCACTTTTTACTTCAGATATACGAAGAATAGTATCACCTTTTTCAACATAATCTCCTTCTCTTACAAACCATTGTTCTATTCTACCAGGAATTTGAGATTGTATGGTTTGTGGTCTTTGGTCTGGTGTTAGTGTAGTTACAATTCCTTTTCCTGTAATATTTTGTGTCCAAGGTAAAAATAGAATTACAATACCAATGATACCAAAAACTATTAAGAACTTATTTAGCGATTTATAATACTCTTTATTAAAAATTTTTTCTCCAGATTTAAACTTTTTTAAATCTATATTTTTATTTATAGGATTGTTAGATATGTTTAACATAACTTATTAATTTATAGATTTAATTATTCCTTTTTCTAATGTTATAGTTTTGGTACACATAGACTCCCAACTGTTATTGCTACTTACTACAATTAATGACCAGGGTCTTTCTGGGTTGGTTAAATAAGCAATAATATCAGCACTTTCTTTAAGGTTAAATTGATCTAAAGGATCTTCTAAAATCATAATTTTAGGTTGCTTAATAATTGCTCTAGCTAAAACAATTTTTTTAGCAACTGTAAAAGAAATTTGTTTTCCTTCTGGATATATAACAGTTTCTAATCCGTTTTTTTGTTCTTTTAAAAACTCTTCTAACCCAACTGTTTCAATAACTGAAAATATAGTTTCATCTTTTACAGTTTTATCTCCAAAAATTAGATTGTCTTTAATGGTGCCTTCAAAAGGTGTTTCATCAGATAAGGATAACCCTAAATGAGATCTGTAATGGTTTAAATTTAAGCCATTTAAAGACATATTGTTAATGTAAATATTTCCCTGTGTAGGTTCTATAATTCCTGATATTAAGCGCAATAAAGAAGATTTACCAGAGCCACTTTCGCCCGTAATTAAAATTCTACTAGAAGGTTCAATTGCAAAAGATAAATTTTTCAAAATAGGTTTTTTTCTATCCTCTACTTCATAAAAAACGTCATCTAATTCTATTCTAAAACTTCTTGCATATTTAGGTTTTTCGCCTTTTTGTGTTTCTAGCTCCTTGTCTACTACTTGACCAATTTTTTCTATTGCTGTTAGTACATCATAAAAAGATTCTAAACCAACAATTAATTTTTCTACAGACTGTATTACTAATAAAATAATGATTTCTGCAGCAACAAATTGCCCAATATTCATTTCTTGATTTAATACTAAAGCACCACCAATTAATAATAAACTAGCAGTTACAATAACCTTAAAACCAACCATTTGTGTGAATTGTAATATTAAAATTCTAAAATGATTTTCTCTTGCTTTTAAATAATTACTTACTAAATAATCATTTTTAGACATTGCTAAATTGGTATTTCCAGAAAGTTTAAAACTAACAATAGTTCTTGCAATTTCTTGAATCCAATGTGCAACTTTATATTTCATTTTAGATTCTTTTAAACTTGTTTCTAACCCTTTTTGTGCAGTAAATTTAAATACGATATAAATCAGTAATAAAAGTAATATTCCAAAAATGATAAAAAACGGATGGTAAAATGATAAAAGAATTAACGCAAAAATTATTTGCAACACAGCTGTTGGTACATCAATTAAAATTTTAGACAACCCTTTTTGAATGGTTAAAGTATCGAAAAAACGATTTGCCAATTCTGGTGGATAATAATTGCGCAATTCTGTCATTTTAATTTTTGGAAAGCGATAGCTTAACTCAAAAGAAGAACGCATAAATATTCTTTGCTGAATAGTTTCTATGATTCTTAATTGCATCAATTGTAACGCTCCAGAAAATACAACTCCTAAAGTTACTAGAATCACTAAAACTATCCAAGATGTAGAAATTTGTGCTCCTTGAATTAAATTAATAATAGCTTGAATTCCTAATGGTAATGTTAGGGAAACAATTCCTCCGAAAATTGCGTAATAAAATATTTGAAAAATATCTTTTTTCTCTAACCTTAGCAGCCCAACAAAACGTTGCCAAGGTGTATTTTGTTTATTTGTCATTAGTTGTGTTTAAAGTTTGAAATACTAAGTGCAAAAAGAATTTTGTAGGTTTTGTATTATTGTTGCAGTTGGTTATTGAAGGAAAATGATCATTTAAAAAATGTTGATGCAAACCACCTTCTAAAATTGTACTTGCTAGACTTAAAGCAAATTTGTATTTTGGGTTAACACTTAAAATCATTTCTTCTAAACGAGTTATCAATCTCTTATATACTTCAAAGTATCCTTCTTTATTATCTTTATCTACTTCTTTGGTTAAAAAAGATTTTGAGCTTTCGTTTACAATAATCCTGTACAACATTGTCTCATTAATATGAGAAAAATTCGTATCTTCTTCTACTGTTCTTGTTAATACAGTAATGGCTTTTTCTAATTTTTCTTTTTTGTTAGCAATGCTAAATGTTTCTATTACCAATTGATATTCTAACCAAGCCCAATACCAAGAAGATAGGTATAATAATAACTTGTGTTTGCTTTCAAAATACCTGTAAATAGAACTTTCATTAGAGCCAATTTTTGTGCCTAATTTTTTAAAAGTAAAGCTTTCAAAACCAATTTCATTAATAATACTAATACTGTTTTCTATAATTCTTTTTCCTAATTCAGAAGTTTCTGGGTCTTTAATATAAATTTTATCAGGTACAGAAATTTTTAAAACGGCTAATAGATTTTTCATACTCAAATATTTTACTTCACAAATATAATAGTATTACTATTGATAAAGCGAATTATTTTTTATTTGTGTTTTTTTTAACATACTTACAATCAGTTGAAACATTAATTTTCAATTGTATTTTGTAAACATTTATATTTATAATATCTTTGTAGAGGTTATATAATTTCCATTTTTATAGTATAGGCTCTAAATTTACTTATTAATTTATCCTAAATTCTTCAACAATACTTTTATAAATTAGAAATTACAACAACTAAAGTTAGAATACATACACTAAAAATATTTATAGAGTTAATGGCAAAATCGCAACAAACATTTAGTAAAAGTGAAAAAGAGAAGAAACGTTTAAAAAAACGCGAAGACAAGCGTAAAAAAATGGAGGCTAGAAAAGCCCAAAAGGAAGAGAGTGGAACATCAGGTATTCAGTTTGCTTATGTAGATCATAATGGAAACTTAACAGACACTCCACCAGATCCAGAATTAAAGGTTGAATATGAGCTAGATGATATTCAAATATCTACCACTAAAAAAGAAGATTTACCAGAAGAAGACCCAGTAAGAAAAGGAAAAGTAAACTTTTTTGATACTTCTAAAGGATTTGGGTTTATTATTGACTCAGATAATGGTGAAAAATATTTTACGCACGTAAGTGGTTTAATAGATACTATTGCTGAAAATGATAAAGTTTCTTTTGAATTAGAAAAAGGAATGCGTGGTATGAATGCTGTAAAAGTTAAAAAAATATAATTTTATATATATAACTGCATAGATAAATTAAAAAGTCCTAAAACATTTGTTTTAGGACTTTTTAATTTAAGAACTACTTTCTTTCTAGCTATTATAATAAGTTAAGCTTTCTATAATTACATCTTCTGCAACAGTACAATCTATTTTGTAGTCTTCAAAATCATTTAATAAAACAAAATTTACTTGTCCGTTTGTGTTTTTCTTATCGTGTTTTAGTAAATCTAGAATTGAAGAAAAATCTTGTTTAAGTAAATTTATCTTTTCGTAAATACTAAGTACTACTTGTTTTACTTCTTCAACTTTATCTATTGGAAAATCTAATAATTGAGAAGAAATATAGCATTCACAAACCATACCTATAGCAATAGCTTCACCATGGGTTAAGCTTTCTTTAGTTGCTGATTCTAAATAGAATGATTCAATTGCATGCCCTAAAGTATGCCCAAAATTTAAAATTTTACGCAAATGCTTTTCTTTAGGATCTTCTAAAACAACTTTGTTTTTTATTTCTATAGATCTTTGTATTAAATTATTGATGTACTGTGTTTTATTTACTTTTACTTCATTAAACAGTTTAACATCATAAGTTACACCATATTTTATAATTTCTGCTGTTCCAGATTTAAGTTCTCTATCAGAAAGTGTTGTTAAATAACGATCATCTACAATTACCATTTGCGGATTTGCAAACAAGCCAATTTGGTTTTTTAATACCCCTAAATCTACTCCTGTTTTTCCTCCAACAGAGGCATCAACCATAGCAAGTAAAGTAGTTGGGATATTTACAAAATCAATTCCGCGTTTAAAACAAGAAGCTACAAAACCACCTAAATCTGTAATTACGCCACCTCCTAAAGTAATCAATAAACTCTTTCTATCTCCACCTAACTCAGTAATTGCATTCCAAACACCTACACAAGTTTCTAAATTTTTATTAATTTCTCCAGATTCAATCTCAATAACTTCAATTCTTTTAGTAGTAGATAAATTACCAATAAATTTTGGGTAACAGTGCTCAAAAGTATTTTCATCAACCAAAATAAATAGTGTAGAATAATCTTTTTCTGCTATTAATTTGCTTAATACTACATAGCTTTCTTCTTGAAAATGAACTGGGTAAGAAATGGATTGAATGGTTTTCATTTGAAATGTAATTAAGTCTGCAAATTAAAAAGAAATTATTCAATTTTTGTCATTCATATAGTATATTTGTTATTGCTTAAAAAACCTCGTATGAAACTTTTCGAAAACACAGAAGTTGCTTTTGCATTAAAAACAAATGCACAATTACAAAGAGCATATTTTTTGTTTAATTTAATACAACACCAACCTTTAGTAAAAGTTGGTAGTGCCCTTACTAATTTTGCTTTAAAGTTGCATTTGCCTATTGAAGGACTAATTCGTACAACAGTGTTCGATCATTTTTGTGGTGGTGTAAATGAAGACGATTGCTTGCCAATTATAGAAACCATGCATTCAATTGGTAAAGTACACAGTGTTTTAGATTATTCTGTAGAAGGTAAAAGTTCAGAAAAAAGTTTTGATGAAACGCTTGAAAAGATTTTAAAAATCATTAACTTTTGTAAAGAAAAAGAAGCGATTCCATTTGCTGTATTTAAACCTACTGGTTTTGGAAGATTTGCATTGTATCAAAAAATATCTGAAGGGAAAACCTTAACTGAAGAAGAACAAGAAGAGTGGAGTAGAGTTGAAGACCGTTTTCATAAGGTGTGCAAAGCTGCTTTAGAGAAAGATGTGCCTATATTGATAGATGCAGAAGAAAGCTGGATGCAAAAAGCTGCAGATGAGCTTATTGAAGAGTTAATGGAAAAATACAATACTCAAAAAGCCATTGTATTTAATACTTTGCAGATGTATAGGCATGATAGAATGGACTACCTAAAAGCATTGCACGAAAAAGCAAAAGAAAAGAATTTTCATATAGGAATGAAAGTAGTTAGAGGTGCATATATGGAAAAGGAGCGTGAAAGAGCAGAAGAAAAAGGGTATGAATCTCCTATTTGTATTGATAAAAAAACGACAGACGAAAACTACGATACTGCCATTAGATATATGATGGATGCTCCAAGAATGGCTTTATTTGCTGGTACTCATAACGAAGAAAGCTCTTATTTGGTAATGGAACTTGCTGAAAAACACAATATAAAAGTAGATGATACTAGACTTTGGTTTGGTCAATTATTTGGAATGAGTGACAATATTAGCTATAATGTTGCTAACCAAGGATATAATGTTGCAAAGTATTTGCCTTTTGGTCCTGTTAGAGATGTTATGCCATATTTAATTCGAAGAGCAGAAGAAAATACTTCTGTTGCTGGCCAAACAAGTAGAGAGTTGAACCTTATCAACAAAGAACGTAAGCGTAGAAAGCAATAATGAAAACCAAAGAGGAAATAAAAGAGTTATTGCAAAGAAATAAATTACGGTTGCATCAAGAACTAGTGCAAAGCAAAGAAGCAGTTTTTTTAATACGAAAATCTACTCATTCTAAATTAACAGAAGAAGAACGAGTAAAGATTAAAATTTTACTTTTGGATATTTGTAAATCAATTCCAGCATTGGCGGTTTTTTTGTTACCTGGTGGTGCTTTGTTATTACCGCTTTTAATAAAATTAATACCAGATATTTTACCTTCTGCTTTTCAAGATAATCCTTCAAAAAAATAAGTATTTCATTTTATAATTTCGATATCTAAAGTATTGAAAAATATGCTTTAACTTATTGTAAATAAGTACACCTAAATAATATTATTCTTAATTTTTTTCTATTTCCATATAATATAAATCTGAATTTTTAGATTAAAAAGCTTTACATACTTAGAGTGCTTAGCAAGTTGCCTTTTAAAATGTCTTCTGCAAAATAATTGATTAGAAAACGTGTAAATCACATAGAAACAACTACTTTTGCACGAAATTTAAGAAAGTACAAATGCAATCAATTAGAAATATCGCAATTATCGCACACGTTGACCACGGAAAAACAACGTTAGTTGATAAAATTATAGATCAAGCAAAAATTTTAGACGACAGAAAAGAGCGTACAGATTTATTGTTAGATAATAATGATTTGGAGCGTGAAAGAGGAATTACCATTCTTTCTAAAAACGTTTCTGTAAATTATAAAGGGGTTAAAATAAACGTAATTGATACACCTGGTCACGCCGATTTTGGAGGAGAAGTAGAGCGTGTATTAAAAATGGCTGATGGTGTTTTATTATTAGTTGATGCTTTCGAAGGCCCAATGCCACAAACACGTTTTGTATTAGGCAAGGCTATTGAATTGGGTTTAACACCAATTGTTGTAGTAAATAAAGTAGATAAAGAAAACTGTACACCAGATTTGGTACACGAAAAAGTTTTTGATTTAATGTTTGCTTTAGATGCTACAGAAGATCAGTTAGACTTTACTACCATTTATGGTTCTGCTAAAAACGGTTGGATGTCTACAGATTGGAAAGACGAAAAAGAAGACATTATCGATTTATTAGACGCTGTTATCGAATCTATTCCAGAAGCACCATACAGAGAAGGATCACCTCAAATGCAAATTACTTCATTAGACTTTTCTGCTTTTACAGGTAGAATTGCTATTGGTAGAGTATTTAGAGGAGATTTAGAAGAGAATAAAGATTACATGTTAATGAAAGCTGATGGTTCTACCAAAAAGGTTAGAATTAAAGAATTGCATGTTTTTGAAGGTATGGGTAAAGCCAAAACTGATAAAGTAAGAAGTGGAGATATTTGTGCAATCACAGGTATTGAAGGTTTTGAAATTGGTGATACTATTGCTGATTTAGAAAACCCAGAAGCATTACCAAGAATTGAAGTAGATCAACCTACAATGAGTATGTTATTTACTATTAATAATTCACCTTTCTTTGGTAAAGAAGGTAAATTTGTAACTTCTCGTCATTTACGTGACAGATTGTTCAAAGAAATGGAAAAGAACTTAGCTTTAAGAGTAGATACTACAGATTCTGAAGACAAGTTTAATGTATTTGGTCGTGGAGTTTTACACTTATCTGTATTGATTGAAACCATGCGTAGAGAAGGGTATGAATTACAAGTGGGTAGACCGCAAGTTATTTTAAAAGAAATAGATGGTGTAAAGTCAGAACCTTATGAAACATTATCAATTGATGTTCCAGAGGATGTAGCTTCTAAAGCCATTAACTTAGTTTCTTTAAGAAAAGGAGACTTACTAGTAATGGAGCCAAAAGGAGATTTACAACACTTAGAGTTTACGATTCCATCAAGAGGATTAATTGGTTTACGTAATAAAATTTTAACAGCAACTGCTGGTCAAGCTATTATTAACCACCGTTTTTCTGAATACGGACCTTACAAAGGTGATTTCTCAGAGGATATTAAAGGTGCTATTGTATCTTCTGCTGCAGGTAAAGCAACAGCCTATGCTAT
>CAXBAC010000024.1:0-14090 GCA_963973485.1 uncultured Polaribacter sp.
GCATCTACAACTTCTTCAAAGGCATTCGTCATTTTACCCATAGCAGAAATTACGACTAAAGTATCTTTTGCACCTTCATTTTTTATGATAGTTGCAACATTTCTAACACTTTCTGCATCTTTAACAGAAGCTCCTCCAAATTTAAAAACTTTCATCTTTACTTATTTTCTATAAAGTTTTTTAAACTTTCTTTGTTCATTTGCACCACAGACCAATCGTTTAAATACGTTGCTCCTGTACTTTTATAAAAGTCTATGGCATTTGTATTCCAATCAATAACTTCCCAAGCAACTCTATTAAAGTTGTTTTCATGAGCATAGTTTAAAACTGCTGTATATAATGCTTTTCCTGCACCAATTTTCTGTCTTATTTTGGTAACAATTAAATCTTCTAAATGTATGGTTTTACCTTTCCAAGTAGAATAACGTTCGTAAAATAAAGCAATACCAATAATTACTTTATTTTCTTCTGCAACAAATATTTTAAATTTTGGTTGTTGAGAAAAACCATCATTTTCTAAGTCTGCAACAGTAATTTCTACAGCATCTGGTTCTTTCTCAAAAATGGCTAATTCAGTAATTAAGTCATGTACAGCTTGCATGTCATCTTTTACTCCTTTTCTTATGATAAAACTCATGGTCTTTAAAATTTTCCTCAAAGATAGTTCATTTTATAATCGTTAAAAATTATTGATAAATTTTGACAGTTCTCAATATTCTGTTCAATTTTATAAGTGATACTTGTCTAAAAAAATCTAAAAAATAAAGGGCGAAAACGTTGTAGTACAATCAAAAAGATGGCATATTTGTAGGATAAAAAAATAATATGTCAAGCAAAAATCAAACTTTAGGAGAATTTATTATTGAAAACCAACACGCTTTTAAATATACTTCTGGTGAGTTATCTAGATTACTCAACTCTATAAGATTAGCAGGTAAAGTTGTAAATCACGAAGTTAATAAGGCAGGTTTAGTAGATATTACAGGAGCTGCTGGAGAAGTAAATGTACAAGGAGAAAATCAACAAAAGTTAGATGTTTATGCAAATGATGTGTTTATTGAAACCATTAGAAATAGAAATATTGTTTGTGGAATTGCAAGTGAAGAAGAGGATGATTTTATAATTATAAATAGTCAAGATAAAAATCATCAAAACAAATATGTGGTACTAATAGATCCTCTAGATGGTTCATCAAATATTGATGTAAACGTTTCTGTGGGTACAATTTTTTCTGTTTTTAGACGTGTAACTCCTGTTGGAACACCTGTTCAAATGGAAGATTTTTTACAAACTGGAGATAAACAAGTTGCTGCAGGTTATATTGTATATGGTACTTCTACAATGTTAGTATATACCACAGGAAATGGTGTAAATGGGTTTACTTTAAATCCTGCTTTAGGTAGTTGGTATTTGTCTCATCCAGATATGAAATTCCCTGATGATGGAACAATCTATTCTGTAAATGAAGGAAATTATTTAGACTTTCCTTTAGGAATAAAAAAATACATAAAATACTGTCAAGCAGAAGAAGGAGATAGACCTTACACAAGTAGATATATTGGTTCTTTGGTTTCAGATTTTCATAGAAATATGATTAAAGGTGGTATTTACATGTATCCAAAAGGATCTAAGAACCCCAATGGAAAATTACGTTTATTGTACGAATGTAGCCCAATGGCTTTTTTGGCAGAACAAGCAGGTGGTTTAGCAACAGATGGTTACAAGCGAATTATGGAAATTAAACCAACAGAATTGCATCAAAGAGTACCTTTTATTTGTGGTAGTAAAAACATGGTTGAAAAAACCCATGAGTTTATGAATGAGTTTGGCGAATAAATCATATCTATCTTACTATAAGTTAACAAACTCTTAAAGACTTGGTATTGGCTTATATAAATCTTAAATTTGTTTTACTTAATTAATTTAACTTTAAAAACAAAAAATTATGGCTTTTGAACTACCAGAATTAGGATACGCACACGATGCTTTAGAACCACATATAGATGCAAAAACAATGGAAATACACCATGGAAAACATCATAATGGATATACTACAAAATTAAACAATGCAATTGAAGGTACTGATTTAGAAGGAAAATCTATAGAAGATATTTTAACTAATTTAGACATGAACAATAGCGCTGTTAGAAATAATGGTGGTGGATTTTACAATCACTCTTTATTCTGGACAGTAATGAACCCTGAAGATAGAGGTTACTTATCTGGAGAATTAAAAGATGCAATTGAAGCAGCATTTGGTTCTAAAGAAGCATTTATGGATGCTTTTTCTAAGGCAGCTGCAACACAATTTGGTTCAGGTTGGGCTTGGTTATGTGTACATAAAGGAGGTAAAGTAGAAGTTTGTTCTACACCAAATCAAGATAATCCATTAATGCCAGGTGTTTCTTGTGGAGGAACTCCAATCTTAGGTTTAGATGTTTGGGAACATGCATACTACCTAAACTACCAAAACAGAAGACCAGATTATATTGATGCTTTCTTTAAAGTAATCAACTGGAACGAAGTTGAAAGAAGATATGCTGAAGCTAAATAAGTATTATAAATAGAAAAAGCATCCTTAATTTAGGATGCTTTTTTTATAAATAAAGTTTAAACTTTTAATACGCTCTTTTATCATTTCCTTCATAGAAGTTGATAAAAGCTTGATTTACCACACGCATTCCTCCAGGAGTTGGATAATTTCCTGTAAAATACCAGTCTCCTAAATTATCTGGACACGCTTTATGCAAGCCTTCTACTGTTTGATAAATTACTTCAACCTCTGCATTAATATCTTCTGTTTTTAACATCTCTGCTATTTTAGCTGATATTTGCTCTGCAGTAAATGGTTTGTAAATTTCTTTAACGTGATTTACAACCTTAGTATCCTCTAAAGTTTGCTGCAACTTGCTCTTTCTATACACCTCATCTACAATATGATATTGATTGGTTTCTTTTAACAAAGCTATAGCAGCTTTAAACGCAATAAAAGCGTCAATTCTAGCCATATCAATTCCATAACAATCAGGATAACGAATTTGTGGTGCAGAAGAAACTACTACTATTTTCTTTGGGTGTAACCTGTCTAAAATTTTAATGATGCTTTTCTTAAGCGTTGTTCCACGAACAATACTATCATCAATAATTACTAAATTATCTGTTGGTTTTACAACACCATAAGTAATGTCGTAAACATGTTCTACAAGGTCATCTCTAGAATTATCATCTGCAATAAACGTTCTTAGTTTTGCATCTTTAATGGCAATTTTCTCAAAACGTGGTCTTTCAGATAAAATTTCAGTCACTTTTTGAGCAGATAATTTTGTTCCTCCAGCTAAAATTTTTGCTGTTTTTTGCTGATTTAATAAATCTTCTGCAGCTTCTGTCATTCCATAAAAAGAAGTTTCAGCTGTATTTGGAATGTATGAAAAAACAGAGTTTGAAACATCTGAATTTATCGATTTTAAAATTTGAGGAAACACATATTTTCCTAAATTTTTACGCTCTTCATAAATACTAGCATCACTTCCTCTAGAAAAATAAATTCGTTCAAAAGAACACGATTTTTTCTCTCTAGGTTCGTTTACTTTTTTGATAGAAACTTTTCCACTTTTCTTTATAATTAAAGCATGTCCTCTTTCTAGTTCTTGAACTTTATCAATATCAACATTAAAAACAGTTTGTATTACTGGTCTTTCTGAAGCAACTACAACAACCTCATCATCTTCATAAAAATAAGTGGGTCTAATACCATTTGGATCTCTTAACACAAAAGCATCTCCATGACCAACTAAACCAGCCATTGCATAACCACCATCCCAATTTTTAGAAGAACGTTTTAAAACTTTTTTAATACTTAAATTTTCTTCTATATAGGGTGATGCATCTTTTTTATTAAATCCTTTTTTCTTAGCTTGTTGATACAGTTTACCAACTTCATCTTCTAAGAAATGCCCAATTTTTTCCATAACAGTTACAGTGTCTGTAAACTCTTTTGGATGTTGCCCTAACTCAACCAACTCTTCTAACATTTGTTTAGAATTTGTCATGTTAAAGTTTCCTGCAACTATTAAGTTTTTGTGTTTCCAATTACTTTGGCGTAAAAAAGGATGTACACTTTCTATAGAGTTTTTACCAAACGTTCCATAACGTACGTGACCTAAAAACAAGTTTCCAATATATGGCATGTTTTCTTCTTGCCAATTTACATCGTCTTTTTTCTCAGGATTCTCTTCAAAAACACCATTAATTCTATCATTAATTTGAGCAAAAATATCTTGTATAGGTTGCGTTTGATTAGAACGCACTCTACTAATATATCTTGTTCCTGGTTTAATATTAAACTTTACACTTGCAAAACCAGCACCATCTTGCCCACGATTGTGTTGCTTTTCCATTAACAAATACATTTTATTAATACCATAAAAGGCAGTACCATACTTGTCTTTATAGAACTGTAAAGGCTTTTTAAGCCTAACTAGTGCAATTCCACATTCGTGTTTAATAGCGTCACTCATTGTATTTACTATTTGTTTTTTTAATAAAAAAAACCGCGTTTTTACACGCGGCTTTATAATTTATGATAACTCAATATTAAATTGTGTTAATTCTGCAAACGCTTGCAAGCGATTTTCTACATCTTCTTTTGTTAGTTCTAACATTCGTTCTGTTCCGAACTTTTCTACACAAAATGATGCCAAGTTAGATCCATAAATAATGGCGTTTTTCATATTCTCAAACGAAATATTTTCTGTTTTTGCTAAATACCCACAAAAACCTCCTGCAAATGTATCTCCTGCTCCTGTTGGATCAAAAACCTCTGCTAATGGCAATGCTGGTGCAAAAAACATTTTCCCTTCGTTAAACAACAAAGCTCCATGTTCTCCTTTCTTAATCACTACATATTTAGGACCCATTTTATGAATTTTCTTTGCTGCATTAACTAAAGAATATTCTCCAGAAAGTTGACGCGCTTCTTCATCATTAATCGTAACAACATCTACTCTTTTTAAAACTTCATGTAAATCGTTTAAAGCAATATCCATCCAAAAATTCATAGTATCTAAAACTACTAATTTTGGTCTTTCAGTCATTTGATCTAAAACAGAAGCTTGTGTTAAAGGATGTAAATTACCCAACATTACAATACCTGCATCTTTAAAATCTTCTGGCACAACAGGCTCAAAATTTTCTAAAACATTTAACTCAGTAATTAACGTATCTCTAGAATTCATATCATTATGATATTTACCACTCCAGAAAAATGTTTTTCCTTCCTTTATAATTTCTATTCCTTGAGTATCTATCCCTTTTGTATTCATCATGTTTAAATATGATGATGGAAAATCTCCACCAACCACAGAAACAACTCCTGTTTTTACACCAAACTGACTTGCTGCTAAACCCACAAAAGTTCCAGAACCACCAAGAATTTTATCAGTTTTACCAAAAGGGGTTTCAATTGCGTCGAAAGCGACAGTACCAACTGCTAATAATTTGCTCATTTCTTAAATATAATCAGTAATTTTGCACAACTTGTGTATGCAAGATAATTTAGATGCAAAAATAAGTTTTAAATATGACTATCAAAGAAATACAAGAAGAAATTATTGATGAGTTTTCTATGTTTGATGATTGGATGGAACGTTATGAATACATTATAGAATTAGGAAAATCTTTGCCAATTATTGACGAAAAATACAAATTAGATGAAAACCTTATTAAAGGCTGCCAATCTAAAGTTTGGTTGTATTCTGAACTAGATGATAAAAATGTAAAATTTACAGCAGATAGTGATGCTATTTTAACTAAAGGAATTGTGGCCTTGCTTTTAAGAGTATATTCTGGTCAGGAACCAGATGCTATTTTAGCAGCAGAAACTCATTTTATAGACGAAATTGGTTTAAAAGAACACCTATCTCCTACAAGAGCGAACGGTTTAGTTTCTATGCTAAAACAAATAAAAAGGTATGCAATTGGTCATCAAACAAAATTATAATATTAAGATTTTTTAAAAATGACAGACAAAGAATTAGAAGAGATAGGAGATAAAATTATTAGAGTTTTAAAAACCATTTACGACCCTGAAATACCAGTAGATATTTACGAATTGGGTTTAATTTATGATGTTTTTGTCTCTGAAGAATATAATGCAAAAATTTTAATGACATTAACATCTCCAAACTGCCCAGTTGCAGAAAGTTTACCTGTAGAAATCGAAGATAAAGTTAAATCTTTAAAAGAATTGAAAGATTGTGAAGTAGAAATTACTTTCGATCCAACTTGGACCCAAGAAATGATGAGTGAAGAAGCAAAGTTAGAACTTGGTATGCTTTAAAACTCAATAATTAAAGTAAAGCAAACGTTTAAATCAAAAATTTAAAAACATTGAATCCAGAAGAAGAAATTATAAACAGAGTAGCCAATAGCAAATTAGTAACTTTTGATTTAGAAGAAATTTATCCTGAAGGAGAAAGAGTACTTTTTGATATTAAAGACTGGCTTTTTCAAGAGTTAATTCTTAAAGAAAAAGACTTTAGAGTTTTTGTAAAAAACCACGATTGGTCTCAATACAAAAATAAATTTGTTGCTATTACGTGTTCTGTAGATGCTATAATACCTTCTTGGGCATTTATGTTGGTTGCTGCAGAACTTACACCCTTTGCAAATAAAGTTGTAGTTGGTAATTTAGAGCTATTAGAAACTGTAATATACCAAGAATTAATTAGTTTTTTAGATTTAAAAGATTTTGCAAACAAGCCTATTATTTTAAAAGGATGTGCAGTTAAGCCAATACCAAATACTGCGTATGCAATGTTAATTCAGAAATTACAACCTATAGCAAAAAGTCTTTTATTTGGTGAAGCCTGCTCAACAGTGCCTTTGTATAAATCTAAAAAATAGTTTTGTTTATTTATAGATAAACTTACTTTTGCAATTAATCTACCAAAAAGTGAGAATCATTTTACTATTTTTTATTCTCCTATTTTCTTTGAATAGTTCTGCTCAATCAAAGAAAAAAGATACACTCCCAATTCCTAAATGGAAAGTTCATGGAAGATTTGCGTTTATATTTAATCAATCTTCTTTTTCTAATTGGGCTTCTGGTGGTGAAAATACAATTGCAGGAAACATTAATGTAAATTACGACTTCAACTACAAAAAAAACAACATCAACTGGGATACTAGAATAATTACGGGCTAAGGGTCTAGTCATATCAGTGGAAAAGGATACAGAAAAACCGATGATCGTTTGGAGATTAACACACTTTTAGGAATTAAAACTTCTACCTATTGGTTTTTTTCATTTCTAGGGAACTTTAGAACCCAATATTCCAAAGGTTATGATTATAAACAAGATCCTAAAGTTTTGGTTTCTGAATTTTTATCACCTGCATACATTACTTTAGGACCTGGAATGTTATGGAAAAAATCTGATGATTTAAACATCAACATAGCACCTGCAACCTCTAGATATACCATTGTAAACGATTTTTTTTCTGGAAAATTTGGTGTAGAAGAAGGCAGAAATACTGCATTTAGTTTAGGATTTAATCTCTCTAGCTATTATAAATTTAGTATTATGGAGAATATTGAGATGGAAAACATATTAAATCTATATTCAGATTATTTGGAAAAAGTAGGTAATGTAGATGTAGATTATCAAATTAATATACGATTTAAAGTAAACAAGCAAATTAAAATGCACACTACTTTTCACACGATTATAGACGATAATTCATCAAGTAAAATTCAATTTAGACAACTTTTTGGTTTAGGTCTTAACTATAGTTTTCATGAAAAAATCACTTTTTAATACTTGTGTTGCATTGTTAAAAATTTTAAATTTATTATAAACTTATAATTATGAAAAAACTTATTTTATCATTTCTCTTAGTATTCACAAGCTTATATTTTCAAGCACAGACAGCAGAAGAGTTAAAAGCCGAATTGAAATCAAAGAAAGACTCTATTTCTAAATTACAAGCTAAAGCCAAAAAAATTCAAAGTAAAATTGATGCACTTTCTGGCTGGAGAATTGGTGCATTTGGTACAATTGGTGCAAGCTTATCTGGCTTTAACAATTGGTATGCAAGACAAACACCTAACACTTCTGCAGGTAATATTGGTATAACAGTAAATGGTTTTGCTAATTTAATTGAAAAAGATTTTTTTTGGAGAAATGCTACAACTATAAATTTAGGATGGGTAAAGTTTGATGACAAAGATGACCCAAGTGATAGTGACTCTTTTGAGACAGCTACAGATGTTTTTACAATATCGTCTTTGTATGGTAAAAGGTTAAATAAAAAATGGGCACTTTCTGCATTAGGTGAATACAGAACTACACTTTTAGATAATGTAAATGATCCTGGTTATTTAGACGTTGGTTTAGGGGCAACTTGGACACCTACAGATAAGTTAGTAGTGGTAATTCACCCAGGAAACTACAACTTTGTTTTTAGTTCTGGAGATACTGTTTTTGAATCTTCTTTAGGTGCAAAAATAGTAGCAGATTACACCAACAAATATGGTGGCTTAAGCGTAAAGTCTAACCTTTCGTTATTCCAAAGTTATAATAGTAGTGATTTATCTAACTGGACATTAACAAACTCATTTGGGTATACTATTTGGAAAGGAATTGGTCTTGGATTTGAGTTTGGTTTAAGAAATAACAAACAAGAAGCTTTAAACAATGCCTTAATAGACAGCCCTGCAGAAACTTTTGCTACTGTAGATAACAAATTACAAACCTATTGGCTATTTGGTTTAAGCTATGCTTTTTAATCAGCTCAAAAAACAGTATATTTTAAACCTCAAGACTTCTTGAGGTTTTTTATTTTAATTACTTTTGTAACTTAAATTTCTGTGAATGACACTTTTAATAATTTATGCCACAATTTCTATATTCTTCTCTTTTCTATGCTCTATTTTAGAAGCAGTATTGCTTAGTATTACACCTACTTTTATCAACTTAAAAAAGAGTGAAGGTTTAGATTATGCAACAGAGTTAGAAGCATTAAAAAAGGACGTAGATAAACCTTTAATTGCTATTTTAACTATAAATACAATTGCGCATACAGTAGGTGCAATTTTAGTTGGTGTACAGGCAAAAGTTGCCTACGCAGAAATGTATGGCACAACTTCTAGATCTATTTTGGGTTTTGAATTTACAGAAGATTTAATGGTTGGTGTAGTCTCTACAATAATGACAATTTTAATTCTAGTAGCATCAGAAATTATACCCAAAACTATTGGTGCAACTTATTGGAAACAACTTTCTAACTTTACAGCAAAAGCCTTAAATATTATGATTTTCCCATTAAAATACACAGGTATTTTATGGGTTTTACAACTTACCACCAAACTTATTGGAGGCAAAGGTCATGGAAGCATTTTAAGTAGAGAAAGCTTTTTAGTAATGGCTGATATGGCTGAAAAAGAAGGTGTTTTTCAAAAAAATGAAAGTAAAGTAATTCGAAACTTATTGGGTTTTAAAAACATAAAAGTAAATGATGTAATGACCCCAAGAATTGTCTTAGAAATTGCTGATGAAAGCCAAACTATAGCTTCATTTTACAACGAACATAAAAATTTACGTTTTTCTAGAATACCTGTTTTTGCAGAAAATCCTGATGAAATTACAGGATATTTTCTAAAAGACAATTTATTGGAAGCCATGATTAATGATAAAGGAAACAACACTTTAGCCTCAATAAAAAGAACTATTATCGTTACTAATAGAGATTTATCGATTCCTGATTTGTTTGATAAATTAATTAAAGAAAAAGAACATATTGCTTTAGTTGTTGATGAATATGGTTCTGTTTCTGGAATTGTATCTCAAGAAGATGTTATTGAAACGCTTTTAGGTTTAGAAATTATGGACGAATCTGATAATATTGCAGATCTACAGTCTTATGCTAGAAAATCTTGGGAAAATCGTGCAAAAAGAATGGGCATTATTGAAGATAAAAAAGAAGAGTAATAACTACTACTCTTCTTCTTTATATTCATAATATAAAAAGTCATTATAAGGAAAACGCTGAATGTGTATTTTCTTAACTTCTTCGTAAGTTTTGTCTTTAAAATCTTCTAGATTTTCTTTGTTTAAAGCAGAAATAAAGATAGATTCT
Source organism: uncultured Polaribacter sp. (assembly GCA_963973485.1). Lineage (GTDB taxonomy): Bacteria > Bacteroidota > Bacteroidia > Flavobacteriales > Flavobacteriaceae > Polaribacter. The sequence continues at coordinate 10,137 of CAXBAC010000024.1, forward strand.
ACATCTTTATCGTTCATCCAGGTTTTTTTCCATTCTTCTAAAGTGTAGTGTTCTTTTCCCCTTTCTGTTTCTACATCATCTTCATCAATGGTTTCAGGGTTGTAAGCATCAATCTTGTTAAAAACCATTAAAGTTGGTTTGTCTGCACAATCTATATCATCTAAAATAGAATTTACTGATGCAATATGATCTTCAAAATTTGGATGCGAAATATCAACCACATGTAACAACAAATCTGCTTCACGAACTTCATCTAAAGTAGATTTGAATGACTCAACTAATTGTGTTGGCAATTTTCTGATAAACCCAACAGTATCTGTCATTAAAAAAGGAATGTTTTTAATAACAACTTTACGAACTGTAGTATCTAAAGTTGCAAATAGTTTATTTTCTGCAAAAACATCACTTTTACTAATCACATTCATTAAGGTAGATTTACCAACATTGGTATACCCAACCAAAGCAACTCTAACCATTTTACCACGATTCTTTCTTTGAACCGCCATTTGTTTGTCAATAGTTTTTAGTCGTTTTTTTAGCACTGCTATTTTATCACGAATAATACGTCTATCTGTTTCAATTTCTGTTTCTCCTGGACCACGCATTCCAATACCCCCTTTTTGTTTATCAAGGTGTGTCCAAAGACGTGTTAAACGTGGTAGTAAATATTCGCTCTGTGCTAATTCTACCTGCGTTTTTGCAGAACTTGTTTGCGCTCTTTGCGCAAATATGTCTAGAATTAAATTGGTTCTATCTAATATTTTACAATCGAGAATTTTCTCAATATTTCGCAATTGTGCAGGTGATAATTCATCATCAAAAATTGCTGTTCCAATCATGTTAGACTGAATAAAAGCACGGACATCTTCTAACTTACCAGCACCTAAAAAAGTTTTTGGATTTGGCTTGTCCATTTTTTGAACAAAACGTTTAACAACAACACCTCCAGCAGTTTCTGTTAAAAACTCTAGTTCGTCTAAATACTCTGTTGATTTTACTTCATCTTGCTGTTGTGTAATTACACCTATTAATACAGCTTTTTCTGAAATGGCTTCTTTTTGATCTATCATAGACTACAAAAATACGATTAAAACTTGTTTTTTAAGCATAAAAAACCCTCAACAAAGTTGAAGGTTATTTTAACTAATTCAAATTTACACTTTCTTTTACATCTTATTTTTATAACATTTAGCCAAATGCTAATAACACTGCAAAAATATATCGATAATTACAAATCAACTATACCTTAATGTTAACAAAACATGATGAAAGGGTTATGTAGAGACTTTAAAATTTTACCTACTTTTATATAAAAATTAATGTTTATAAATTATTTTAAAAAACAAGATTCAAAAGTAACTACAATTGCTTTTTATAATGTTGAAAATTTATTCGACACTAAAAATAATCCAAACACTGAAGATGATGATTTTACGCCAAAAGGCAAGAAAAAATGGACTTTAGAACGTTATAAATTAAAAATTAAAAAGCTAAGTTCTGTGATTTCGCAACTTGGTATGCATCAATCTAAATACCCACCAGCAATTGTAGGTTTGGTAGAAGTAGAAAATGCTAAAGTGGTTAAAGATTTAATAAACTCTAGTTATTTAAAAAAACATCATTATGGGTTTGTACATTATGATTCTCCTGATGAAAGAGGTATAGATGTAGCTCTTCTCTACAACAAAATTGTTTTTGAATTTTTAAATGCAACCACACATCCTGTATATTTAGAGAAAGACGATAATGAACGAGATTACACAAGAGATATTTTAAAAGTTAGTGGTTATTTACATGGAGAATTGGTTCATATTTTAGTGAATCATTGGTCTTCTAGAAGAGAAGGCGCTTTAGAAACAGAACCTAAAAGAATTATAGCTGCAGAAACAGCAAGAGCTATTATTGAAGAAATTAAAGCGACTGAAATGAACCCAAAAATTATAATTATGGGCGATTTTAATGATGATCCAACCAGTACAAGTGTAAAAGAATATTTGGTGAAAGACGATTTTTACAATCCTATGAAAAAGCTTTTAGATAAGGATAAACATGGAACGTTAACCTATAATAAAAAATGGAATTTATTCGATCAAATTATATTTTCTAAAAACTTTTTAGATAAAAAAGAAGGCGAACTTTACTTTAAAAAAGCAGAAGTATTTAATAAAAAGTGGCTAAAAGTTTACAAAGGCAAGTTAAAAGATAGCCCTTTTAGAACTTATATTGGTCCTTGGTATCAAGGAGGTTTTTCAGATCATTTCCCTGTGTACGCATTCTTAAAAAAAGAAGACTAATTTTTATCTCTATTTTTAAAAGCAGCCATTAATTTTTCATCAGTAAGTATGTATTTCTTGTATTTGCCATCTCTATATCTGTAATAAATAAAAATAGGCATAAAGATAAAAGACAAGAAAAATACACCTAAACCCATCACTATTTCAGCTTTTTCGTGCTCAGTATTTAGTAAAAAAGCTCCAATACACATCCAAATAATAAAAATTACAAATAATACTTTTAATAACGTTTTCATGCTACAAAATTACAAAAGTTCTATCTTTAAATTTTAAAATTCTAAAAATGAAATACATTTCATTATTTTTGATTTGTTTGTTATTCATCAAATGTCATCAACCTAAAAAAAAACAAACTTTGAAAAATAAAATTGTTATAGCACACAGAGGCGCTTCTGGTTATTTACCTGAACATACATTAGAAGCAAAAGCAATGGCACATACTATGAATGTTGATTTTATTGAGCAAGATATTGTGTTAAGTAAGGATGATGTGCCTATTGTTATACATGATATTTATTTGGATGATGTAACTAATGTTGCCAAAAAATTTCCTACAAGAAAAAGAAATGATAATCGGTTTTACGTTATCGATTTTACTTTTGATGAATTAAAAACATTACAAGTTACAGAGCGTTTTAATCCAGAAACTGGAAAGCAAGTTTATGAGTCACGTTTTCCAACTGGAAAAGGAAATTTTAAACTGCATTCTTTGCAGGAAGAAATAGAATTAATTCAAGGTTTAAATAAATCTACAAACAAAAACATCGGAATTTATCCTGAAATTAAAGAACCTGATTTTCATAAAAAAGAAGGGAAAAATTTAACTGAAATTGTTTTAAAAATTCTTTCTGATTATGGATACAACACCAAAAACGACAATTGTATTTTACAGTGTTTTGATGCTAAAGAATTAGAACGAATTCGAGTAGACTTAAAATCAGAATTATTTTTAGTGCAACTCATTGAACATCCAGAAGAAGTTTTAAAATTAGAACACTTTGCGAGCTTTGCAGATGGAATTGGACCTTGGTATAAACAAATTATAGACAAAAAAAATAATGGAAAAACCACTTTTACATCTCTAGTTTCTGATGCCCATAAATTAGGTTTAGTTGTGCATCCTTATACATTTAGAGCAGATGATTTGGGCGAATTTGAATTGTTTGAAAACATGTTGCAAACTTTATTTATTGATGCAAATATAGATGGTGGTTTTACAGATTTTCCTGATAAAGTAATCGCTTTTTTAGCAAGTCAGAAATAAGTTTTTTAGTTTAAAAAAACTAAGTTGTTACTTCTATTAATTTGTTTCTGTAAGCTGTAAGCAGTTTTGATTTTGAAATAAAACCAACGTATTTATCGTCTTTTATAACAGGTAAATTCCAAGCATTACTGGTCTTAAATTTTCGCATTATTTCAGTAACATTATCGTTATAAAAAATAATTTCTGGAGCTGATTTCATTAGAGTTTCTACAGTTACACTATTATACATTTCTGTATCGAACATAAAAGGCCTTATATCATCTAACAGAACAATTCCTAAAAACTGCTTTTCAGAATTGATAACAGGAAAAATATTTCTGGTAGATTTTGCAACTGCCGTTTTTAACATTTCACCCAATAACATTTCTGGATGTATGGTTTTAAAATTCTTTTCAA
>CAXBAC010000025.1:0-13858 GCA_963973485.1 uncultured Polaribacter sp.
GTATACATGGTATTTTTGTAATATCTACTTGTAATAGAACAGAGATTTCTGGTTTTGCAGAAAGACCTTGCCAACTTATAGAACTGCTGTGTGAATTTTCAGAAGGAACAATTCAGGAGTTCTCTAAGGTTTCTAATGTGTATAAAAATCAGGAAGCTATAGATCATTTATTTAGAATTGGTACAGGTTTAGAAAGTCAAATTTTAGGAGATTACGAAATTGTTGGTCAATTAAGACAATCTTTTAAGTTGGCTAAAAAACATAAAGTTACTAATGGTTATTTAGAAAGACTTTTAAATAGCGTTTTACAGGCAAGTAAGCGAGTTAAAAATGATACCAAATTAAGTTCTGGAACAACTTCTGTTTCATATGCAGCAGTGCAATATATAATTAAAAACTTACCAGATTATAACTCTAAAAATATTTTAGTTTTTGGTTTAGGTAAAATGGGTAAACATACTTGTAAAAACCTTGCAGAATATACTCAAAACAAGTCTATCTGTTTAATAAATAGAACTGAAGAAAAAACGAGTAATTTTGTAAAAGAACATCCATCAATTCGAAAATCTGTAATTGAAAATTTAGCTGAAGAAGTTAATAATGCAGATGTTTTAATTGTTTCTACAGGAGCAAATAAACCTACAATTACTAAAAAACATATAGCTAAAGATAAAGAAATTTTGATTTTAGATCTTTCTATGCCAGAAAATGTTGATAGAGAGGTTGCAGAATTTAATAATGTATCTTTAATTAATGTTGATGAGCTTTCAAAAATTACTGATGAAACTTTAGCAATTCGTAAAAAAGAAATTCCTGTTGCAGAAGCAATAATAGAAAAACATAAGGCAGAATTTAACGATTGGTTAAATCACAGAAGATTTACGCCTGCAATTTCGGCTTTAAAAAAATCATTAGAAGCTATTAAAAATGATGAAATTAATTTTCAACGAAAAAAAATAGCGGACTTTGATGAAAATCAAGCAGAAATAGTAACTTCACGTCTTATACAAAAAATTACTACTCAATTCGTGAAGCATTTAAAGGATGAAGATACATCTGTTTCACAAAGCTTAGAAGTCATAAATAAGGTTTTTCAATCTTAAAAAAAAATCCATGCAAAAAACGATAAGAATAGGAACTCGCGAAAGTCAACTGGCTCTTTGGCAAGCAAATAAAGTACGCAAAGAATTAGAGGAGTTGGGTTACGAAACTCAAATTGTTCCTATAAAATCTACAGGAGATATTATTTTAGATAAACCTTTATATGAATTAGGTATTACAGGTATTTTTACTAAAAACTTAGATGTAGCCATGTTAAATGGTGATATTGATATTGCTGTACATTCTTTAAAGGATGTTCCAACAGCATTACCTGAAGGTATCATGCAAGCTGCAGTTTTAAAACGTGCAAACTATTCAGATTTATTAGTTTTAAAAGATACAGAAGAATTTTTTGGACAACCAAATGGAGTTATTGCAACTGGTAGTTTGCGTAGAAAAGCACAGTGGCTTAATAGATATCCTACTCATAAAGTAGAAGATTTAAGAGGTAATGTAAATACACGATTACAAAAGTTAGAAGATTCTGAAACTTGGAATGGTGCTATTTTTGCAGCTGCAGGTTTAGAAAGATTAGGAATAAGAGAAAAAGGTGCAATTCCTTTAACTTGGATGATTCCTGCTCCAGCTCAAGGAGCAATAATGGTGGCTTGTTTAGAGAAAGATCAATTTGTAATTGATGCTTGTGAGCAATTAAATCATTATGAAACTAGAGTTTGTGTTGGAATAGAACGTGAATTTTTAAGATTATTAGAAGGTGGTTGTACAGCTCCAATTGGTGCTTTAGCTTATGTAGATGCAAAAACTGAAGAAATTAATTTTAAAGGAATTTTACTAAAAAAAGACGGTTCTAAAAAAATTACAGTTACCAAAACTGCAAAAATGGGAAGTCATAAATATTTGGCTAAAGATTGTGCAGACTATGTTATAAATAGAGGAGGAAAAGAGTTGATGTTTGAAGATGAAGAAGTAGGATCTAAAATAGCATCTGTTTATGCAACAAAAAAACTATCAGAAATTCAGAAAGAAACATTATCAACTGCAATTGGTATAGATGATAGTGATTTTATTAAAATTCGTTTTAATAGAATTTCTCCTAAAGTGATGAAAAACGAAATAGAAAACGTAATCATTACAAGTCAAAATGGGGTAGAAGCTATTTTGAATTCTTTTACAAAAGATGAAATAAATTTTAAAAATATTTATTGCGTTGGTAGAAGAACTAAAAAGTTAATAGAAAATAGAATTGGTAAGGTTACTAAGGTAGCTAAAAACGCCAAGAAACTTTCAGAATACTTAGTAAAAGAGTTAGAAAATAAAGAAGTAACCTACTTTTGTAGTAACCTTCGTTTAGATATTTTACCAGCATATTTAAAAACCCATGACATTGTTGTAAACGAAGTTGAAGCTTATAAAACAATGTTTAGTCCAGAACAATTAGATAATGATATTTCTGGTGTTTTGTTTTTTAGTCCTTCTGCAATTGAGAGTTATTTAATTGAGAATACAGCAGATAAAGTTGCTTTTTGTATTGGAGAAACTACAGCAAAAGAAGCAAGAAAACATTTTAAAGATGTTCAAGTTTCAAACTTACCAAGTGTAGAAGCTGTGCTGGAAATGGTAAATAGTTATTTTTCAAAATAATAAAGTAGTCATATTTAAAAATAAATAGTTTTTAAAAGAATTCTTAATTTTTATTTATAATGAAAAAAATATAGAGAATGTTTAGAACAAGAAGATTAAGAAAGCACGAAGGCATTAGAAGGTTAGTTAAAGAAACGAAACTTTCTGTAGATGATTTTGTGTATCCACTTTTCATTGAAGAAGGCGAAAATATTGAAACAGAAATTGTTTCTATGCCAGGAATTAAACGTTTTTCATTAGATACCATTTCTAAAGAATTAGATGAAGTGGTTTCTTTAAAAATACCAGCAGTTTTATTATTTGGAATTCCTTCAGAAAAAGATGAAGAAGGTACAGAAACCTGGAACGATAATGGAATTATGCAAAAAGCCGTTCGTTTTATCAAGAAAAATTATCCAAGTTTATATGTTATAACAGATGTTTGCTTTTGTGAATATACTTCTCATGGACATTGTGGAATTATTCATGATAATGATGTTGATAATGATGCAACTTTGGTAAATATTGCTAAACAAGTGGTGTCTCACGCAAAAGCAGGTGTAGACATGGTTGCTCCATCAGGAATGATGGATGGAACAATAGATATGATTCGACAATCTTTAGATAATTCTGGGTATCCAAACTTACCAATCATGGCATATTCTGTAAAATATGCATCAGCATTTTATGGGCCATTTAGAGATGCTGCAGATTCTGCACCAACTTTTGGTGATAGAAGAACCTATCAAATGGATCCTTCAAATAGAGATGAAGGTTTAAGAGAAGCCACTTTCGATGATCAAGAAGGTGCTGATATCTTAATGGTAAAACCGGCTTTATCATATTTGGACATCATTAGAGATTTAAAAAATAATTTTGATAGACCTGTTGCATGTTACAATGTAAGTGGAGAATATGCAATGGTTAAAGCTGCTGCAGATAAAGGTTGGATTGATGGAGAGAAAGTAATGATGGAAAGTTTGTTGTCTATGAAAAGAGCAGGTGCAGATATTATCATCACCTATTTTGCAAAAGAGGCAGCAAGGTTATTATTAAAAAGTTAAAAGCTTAAAAATGGAATTTAGTAAATCAGAAAAGTTATATCAAAAAGGATTAAATCATCTTGTAGGTGCAGTAAATTCACCTGTAAGAGCATTTTCTTCAGTTGGTGGAAATCCATTATTTATAAAGAAAGCAAAAGGAAGTAAGATTGTAGATGTTGATGGAAATGAATATGTAGATTTAGTAGTTTCTTATGGGCCAATGATTTTAGGTCACAGACACAAAGCAGTAGAAAAAGCGGCTAAAAAAGCCTTAAAAAAAGGATATTCTTTTGGGGCATCTACAGAAGCAGAAATTAAATTAGCAAAAATAGTTTGTGATGCTTTTCCAGAAATGGATAAAGTTCGTTTTGTAAATTCTGGTACAGAAGCTGTTTTAAGCGGAATTCGTTTAGCAAGAGCATATACAGGTAAAGATAAAATTATCAAATTTTCTGGTTGTTATCATGGGCATCAAGATGCGTTATTAGTAGCTGCTGGTTCAGGTTTAGCCACATTAAGTTTACCTGGTTCTAAAGGAGTGCCTGAAGGAGCTGTAAAAAACACGTTAATTGCAGAATACAATAATTTAGAAAGTGTAAAAAAGCACTTTGAAAATGATGATAATATTGCAGGTGTAATCATAGAACCTATTGGAGGTAATATGGGAGTTGTAATTCCGCAAAACGATTTCTTAAAAGATTTAAAAGAATTGGCCAATAAAAATGGAGCTGTCTTAATTGCTGATGAAGTAATGACTGGTTTTAGATCTACTTTTGGAGGTGCTCAAGAAAAATTAGGAGTTACTGCAGATATCACCTGTTTAGGTAAAGTAATTGGTGGTGGATTTCCTGTGGGAGCTTATGGTGCAAGAAACGAAATAATGGAAAATGTAGCGCCTTTAGGAGGTATGTATCAAGCAGGTACATTGTCTGGAAATCCAATAGCTATGGCTGGTGGAATATCGACTTTAACCGAATTAAAAAAGCAAAATCCTTATGATAAATTCGAGGAAGTTGGTGCTATTTTAGAGGTGATTCTTTTAGAATCTGCTAAAAAGTATAATGTAGATTTAGTTGTAAATAGATTTGGTTCAATGATGAACCCATTCTTTACTTCAAGTAAAGTTACTAATTTTAAAGAAGCTCAAACTTCAAACACAGAAAAGTTTGCAGTTTTCTTTTGGGAAATGATTAAAAACGGAGTCTTTTTACCTCCAAGTCAATTTGAAGCTTGGTTTTTAAATTCAGCAATTTCAGATAAGGATATTGAAGTCTTTGCAAAAGCTGTAGAAAAATCAATGGAAGCTGTTTCTAAAATGTAAAATATACTGCTTTACGCAATATGCTTTTTGCAATATGCTTAAAGCTAATAGCCTAAAGCTTAAAGCATAATTATGATTAAAAACGATTTATTTTTAAGAGCATTAAAAGGAGAAACTGTAGATAGACCACCAGTTTGGATGATGAGACAAGCAGGAAGATATTTGCCAGAGTTTATGGAAATCAAACAGAAATACGATTTCTTTACACGTTGTCAAACTCCAGAATTAGCCTCAGAAATAACAGTACAACCTATCAGAAGATATGGTATGGATGCTGCAATTTTATTCTCAGATATTTTGGTAATTCCTCAAGCTATGAATATAGAAGTGGAAATGAAACCTAATTTTGGACCCTATTTACCAAATCCAATTCGTTCGCAAAAAGATTTAGATTCAGTAATTATTCCTGATATTCAAGATTCTTTGGGTTATGTAATGGATGCTATTAAAGCAACCAAAGAAAAACTGAATGATGAAATTCCGTTAATTGGTTTTGCAGGTTCACCTTGGACAATTTTATGTTATTGTGTGCAAGGTCAAGGTTCTAAAAACTTTGATAAAGCCAAAGAATTGTGTTTTACAAACCCAATTGTGGCACATACTTTATTACAAAAAATTACAGATACTACTATTGCTTATTTAAAAGAAAAAGTAAAAGCAGGTGTAAATGCAGTGCAGGTTTTTGATTCTTGGGGAGGTATGTTATCACCTGTAGACTATCAAGAATTTTCTTGGCAATACATGCAACAAATTATAGATGCTTTAAAAGATGATGCACCAGTAATAGCTTTTGGTAAAGGTTGTTGGTTTGCCTTAGGAGAAATGGCTAAATCTGGAGCTTCAGCTTTAGGAGTAGATTGGACGTGTTCTGCAAGAAATGCACGTTATTTATCTGGAGGTCAAATTACATTACAAGGTAATTTTGACCCTTCAAGATTATTTTCTTCGCCATCAGAAATTAAAAGAATGGTAACCCAAATGATTAATGAGTTTGGGAAAGATAAATACATTGTGAACTTAGGTCATGGTATTTTACCAAACATTCCTGTTGAAAATGCAAAAGCATTTGTAGATGCAGTAAAGGAATATAAGGTTTAAAATGAAAAAATGGGATGTTTTAAAAAGCTTGAATTTTAAACAAATTCGATCACTTTTTGGTTGGTTTTTAAAACATCCTATTTTTATGTTGGCAGCTTTTAAAGCTACATTAAAAACTTTAAATGTTGTTAATGAAAAGTTTCCAGGAGTTCATGATGGTCATAATAAAGCAAATGCTTTTCGACACGCTTTTTGGAATGTAATTATTGCAAAAGAATGTTATCGCTTTTCTTCGAATATCGATAAAGTTTTAGGCTGGACAAAAACCATTACAGATTGGCATGAAGAGTTTTCTCCAAACGAAAAAATGCCTAGATTAATGGACTTGCATAACAACGCTTTTGGAAGAAAGCTATTTTTGACTTTGAAAAATAATTCTGATAAAGAAATTCAGGAATTTTTAATATTAAAAATGAAGTCTGCAGTTAAAGTAAAAAATGTATCAGAAATAGATAAAACAAATAATTTGATATTTTTGGAAAACTAAATCAAATTTAAATGATTAAAAATATAGTTTTAGGAATTAAAGAATATGCAGGAGCTTTTGAATTAATTTCAAAACTAAAGCTTTGGAAATACTTTATCATTCCTATTTTAATAAGTGTTTTTACAGCAATTTTAATTGGTATAGAAGCTTATGTTTTATCTGATAATTTAGGATCTTATATTGCTAAACTCTGGATTTGGGAATTTGGAAAAGAATCTTTTACTACCATCAGTAACTTTATTGGAGGTTTAATCGTTTTGGTAATTGGTTTAATACTTTATAAGCATATTATTATGGCTTTCTCAGCGCCATTTATGAGTCCTGTTTCAGAAAAAATAGAACAACACTTTTATGGTGATGTATCTCATTTGCATAGAAAAACTAGTAATTTAGAACAACTTGTGAGAGGAATTCGTATTAATATTAGAAATCTTTTTAAAGAATTATTAATTACCCTGCCTATTTTACTATTAAAGTTTATACCAATAGTAAATATTTTTTCAACTATTTTATTATTTCTAGTTCAAGCTTATTATGCAGGTTTTGGAAATATGGACTATACTTTAGAGCGTCATTTAAATTATAAAGAAAGTGTAAATTTTGTAAATAAAAATAAAGGCTATGCTATTGGAAATGGTATTGTATTTATGCTGTTTCTTATAATTCCAATTATAGGAATTATAATAGTTTTACCACTTTCTGTAACAGCAGCATCAAAAAAAACAGTACAATTAATGCACAACAAACACGAACTGGTTTATGAAAAATAAATTCTATAACTATATAGAAAATCTTCAAGACTCTATAACATCAACACTAGAAAAAGTAGATGGAACTGCAAAGTTTAAACAAGACTTGTGGTCTAGAAAAGAAGGTGGAGGAGGAAGAACTAGAGTTATTGAAAACGGAGCTATTTTCGAAAAAGGAGGTGTAAATATTTCTAAAGTTTTTGGAGAATTACCAGAACCTTTAAGAAAGCAATTTGGAGTAAAAGAAGCCGATTTTTTTGCATGTGGTTTAAGTTTGGTTTTACATCCAAAAAATCCATTTGTGCCAACTGTGCATGCAAATTGGCGTTATTTTGAAATGTATGATGCTGATGGTAATATTGTAACTCAGTGGTTTGGTGGAGGACAAGATTTAACGCCTTATTACTTGTTTGATGAAGATGCTACTCATTTTCATGCGGTTTGTAAATCTGCTTGCGATAAACATCACCCAGAATTTTATCCAAAGTTTAAAAAAACGTGTGATGAATATTTTTGGAATTCACATAGAGATGAAGCTAGAGGAATTGGAGGTTTATTTTTTGATTATTTAAAAGAAAACGATGAGTTTTCTATTCAAGACAGGTATAATTTTGTGACGGAGGTTGGGAATAGTTTTTTAGAAAGCTATGTGCCTATTGTTGAAAAAAGAAAGAAATTGGAGTTTTCTAAAGAGCAAAAAGATTGGCAAGAAGTAAGAAGAGGTAGATATGTGGAGTTTAATTTAGTTCATGACAGAGGAACTTTGTTTGGTTTAAAAACCAATGGTAGAATAGAAAGTATTTTAATGAGTTTACCACCAATTGTGCAATGGAAATACAATCATCAACCTAAAGAAAATTCGGAAGAAGCTAGGCTTTTAAAAGTTTTAAAACAACCTAAAAATTGGGTTTAAAAAGTAAAAGCAGGAACTTAGTTCCTGCTTTTTTAATTAATTCAAAATAATATTTACTAGAAAGAAATTACAGCTTCTATAACCAAACCATTCATTTCTGCACCAGATAGTGTATTAGACCAAACTGTAGTATCAGAATTATAAGATTGATTTACATATTCTGCTTTCATCAATACATTTTTTGTCATAAACCAACCAGCACCAATATTTGTTCTTGTTACTTCTTGATCGTTAGGTTTTGTTGTACCTGCAGCATAACCTGCGTTTCCTTTTACAGAATTGTATCTACCAGCTACATAAAATTGACTTTGCTCACCAAATCTATATAAAAGTTCTGTACCTAATTGTGTAAAAGAACCTTTAGTGTTTCCTTCTACTCTGTTTCCTTTACTGTTTTCAAAAATTCCAAAGAACTCCAATCCTTTATATTGTATAAAAGGGTTAATTTGGTATGAAGTGTTGTTTTTGAAACCTGGTGTAAATCTTCCAGAGAAATTGCCACTAGAAACTAAGTTTCCTCCATTATTTGCATTAAAAATATTATAGTATCTAGATCCTGCTCTGTCTCCATTATATAAGTGATCCCCATTATTGTAACCACCTTCTCTAATAAATGAACCTGTTAAACGTACTCTTAACGCTTCATTTACTTGTTTATCTATACCTGCTTTACCATAAAAAGTTGCTTTTAAATCTCTTTCTCCAACTATTGCAGTAGATCCATAACCAGTAACTGTTTGATCTACAGTTGGGTTTAATAATCCATTAGAAATACCTAAAACAAAAATATAGTTTTTTGGTTGTAAATTAATTTCTATAAAAGGCTCTACAGTATAAGCATCCATTAAATAGTTTCCTACAAAAGGGTTGTAAATAGCCATTGCATTATCAGATCTTCTAAAATGTGCATCACCATAGTTTAATTGGTCTACACCTACTCTTAATGTGGTAATATCCATTACACTTTTTAAGAAATCTTCTTTAATAAAGTTTAGTTTATCCATTTGTACATAACCCCCTTTTACCCAAGCTTCATTGTGATTTCTAGAAGAAAGAAATGTTCTTAAATGCATTCTAACACCATCTGCTAATTGAACATCAAAGTTTAAGTTGGCAGTTGGTAAATTTACGTTTCCACCAATTGGTGCTAAATTGTTAGCATCATTAGAGTGATCTACTGCTTGAAATTGAATTGCAAAATCACCTCCAACTTTTACTCGAAGTTTTGTAAAATCTACATCATTGTCTTTTTTTGTTTCAAATACATTTAAACCATCATAACCTGCTTGCCTAAAATATTGTATTTCTTGTGCATTTGTAGTAAACCCCACTAGAGCTACTAACGCAATTCCTAATATGTTTTTAATTGTTTTCATAATTATTTGTTTTAGTTGTTTTTCTATTTATTATTCGAATGTTAAGTTAAATTCTATCGTAATTTCATCACCAGTTTTTATAGTACCTAATAAGGCCTTTGGTGGATCTATGCCAAAATCTGTCATTTTCAGCATGTGAGTTCCTTTTAAAACAATAGGTTTTCCTTGTTTGTTTATTTTGGTTTTTACAGCAACACTTTTTGTTACTCCAGCAATCATTAAATCGCCAATTAACTTAATATCTACATGAGCAGCATCTTCTTTTATAATTTCGCCTTTCTTAAAAACGAAGGTGATATTTGGATAATCATCTGCTTTCAAAGCTTTATATGTAAGCTTATCCATTAAGTTTTTACCACTTTTTATGCTTAAAACTTCTACTGTAACATTTAAAGTTTCAATTTGTTCGTTATTAAGGTTGTTTGTTGTTAACTGAGCATCTGTTTTTTCTACAATACTTTCCCAATCATGTAAAGTAGAAGTACCTTGAATAAGAACTTTACTAGGTAGTTTTATTTTAAATGTTTCGCTTTTTTCTTGAGCAGAAATAAAGACAAATATGTGAAATAATACGATGGTTAAAATTGTTTTTTTCATGATTCTAATTATTTATACTGCAAATTTAAGGGGCAATTGTTTCTTAAATAATGATAATAATCATGTTTTAAGATTTTTAAAATACAGCACGATTTAAATAATAAAAAGAACAGAATCTTATAAAAAGAATTGATTTATATTTAATTATCCTTAATAAAACAAAGGATATAGCAGTAAAATTTTTGTTATTTTCATCAATACCTCTAATATTTTAAGGATAATATAATGTGATGTTTTTTTTTATACTTTTTTTAAGTCTTATTTACATCAAAAATCAACCAATTTTAGTATTTTTGCACCCATTAAAAAGTAATAAACATGGCAAGATTTGAATTAAAGTTACCTAAAATGGGTGAAAGTGTTGCAGAAGCAACCATTACTTCTTGGTTAAAAGAAGTTGGAGATACTATTGAATTGGATGAAGCTGTTGTAGAAATTGCTACAGATAAAGTAGATTCTGAAGTACCTTCTGAAGTTGAGGGAACTCTAGTTGAAATTTTGTTCGAAAAAGATGATGTTGTTGCTGTTGGTGAAACTATTGCTGTAATTGAAACAGAAGGTGGTGAAACTGCAGCTATTGAAACTAAGAAAGAAACAAAAAAAGAAAATACTGAAACTGATGCTCCTGCAAAAGTAGAAGAGGTAGAAAAAACAATAGAAAAAGCTTCAGCAACTGCTGCAAGCCCTATATTAAAAAATTCTGATTCAGGAAAGTTCTATTCACCATTGGTTAGAAATATTGCTCAAACTGAGGGTATTTCTATGCAAGAGCTAGAAAATATTTCTGGTACAGGAAAGGATGGTAGAGTTACAAAAGACGATATTTTATCATATTTAGAGAATAGAGGCAAAGCACCTAAAGTTGCAGCAGCTCCAGTAAAAAAAGCTGAAAAACCAGTTGCAAAGGCTGCTCCTGTTTCTGTTAATGGAGGAGATGAAGTTATAGAAATGTCTAGAATGGGTAAGCTTATTGCTAAACATATGGTAGACTCCGTACAAACTTCTGCACACGTACAATCTTTTATAGAAATAGATGTTACAAATATTGTAAAATGGAGAGGTAAAGTAAAAGATGCTTATTTAAAAAGAGAAGGAGAAAAATTAACATTTACTCCAATTTTAATGCATGCTGTAGCTTCAACTATTAAAAAATATCCTTTAATAAATATTGCTGTTGATGGCGATAAAATTATCAAAAAGAAAAATATCAATTTAGGAATGGCTGCTGCTTTACCAGATGGAAATTTAATTGTACCTGTTATTAAAAATGCAGATCAATTGAATTTAGTTGGAATGACAAAATCTGTAAATGATTTAGCAAACAGAGCAAGAAACAACGCTCTTAAGCCAGATGAAATTCAAGGAGGAACTTATACAGTTACTAATGTTGGTAGTTTTGGTTCTGTTATGGGAACACCAATTATTAACCAGCCACAAGTTGCAATTTTAGCTTTAGGAGCAATTAGAAAAGTACCAGCTGTTATTGAAACTCCAGAAGGTGATTTTATAGGAATAAGACAAAAAATGTTTGTTTCTCATTCTTATGATCATAGAGTAGTAAATGGAGCTTTAGGAGGTATGTTTATTAAAACATTAAAAGAAACTTTAGAAGCTTGGGATGTTAACCAAGATTTTTAAGAATTATATTATTTGAATTAAAAAAAGCTTGAGAAATTTCTCAAGCTTTTTTTAATTGTTATAATAAAATATCTAATTATTTTTATATGTGATTTTTGAATTACTGCCTTTAAATAGATGTATATAATCATCAACTTTAAAAACTTTACTATTAAATCTAGAAGTTCTATTTTTTCCTTCTTGTTGTCTTGCAATACTTCTTGCAAAACGTCTTATTTCACTTTTTGATGTTAAAATAATTCCAGGAACAGCAGCACTTTTTCCATCATCGTCTTTGGCAACCATTGTAAAATAAGAAGAGTTGCAATGTTTGGTTTTACCAGTTCTAATATTTTCTGATGTTACTCTTAAGCCAACAACCATAGAAGTTCTTCCAGTATAATTTATTGAAGCTTTCATAGTAACCAATTCTCCAACTTCTATTGGATTTAAAAAATCAACTTTATTAACGGATGCTGTAACACAATAATAACCAGAGTGTTTAGATGCACAAGCAAAAGCAATTTGATCCATTAAATTTAAAATGTGACCACCATGAATTTTACCACTAAAATTAGAATGAGAAGGTAACATTAGCTCTGTTATAGTTATTTGAGATTCGCTAATTTCCTTGAATTTTTTAATTACTGTTGCCATATTTCAAAAGTACAATTCTTTTCTTCAAAAGTGAATTTTCTGTAAAAACTTAACTTTAAAAAAATAAATTAACAATATTTGAAATGAAGTTAATAATAATTCGACTATATTAATGAATTCAAAAACAAAACACATGAAAAAACATTACTTTATTTTTTTATTTTTATTATCAGCTTCAATTTGTGGAGCGCAAATAAATACTGTCACTATAGATTGGAGTTTTAATTCAACACCATCTGCAAGTGGTAATGCAAACTCAAACAGAACCATAGAGGTTGGTGATACTGTAACATGGAATTGGTATTCAGGGGGTTCACATAATGTTAAAAGTACATCGTCTGCAACAGAAGCTTTCGAAAGTCAGTTTTTTACAATGGGAGGTTCTTTTTCTTACACATTTACTCAAGTTGGTACAAATGACTATGTTTGTACACCACATGCTGGTAATATGTTTGGTACTATTACTGTAGTAGCAGATGGTACACTAAGTACAGAAAGTTACAACGTATTTGAAAGCATTAGAATGTACCCTAATCCAACTGAATCAGAAATTAATTTTAGTTTTGATACTCAAAATGAAGATAATTTAGATGTAAAAATCTATAATTTATTAGGGAAAGAAGTTATCTCGCAAAAAATAACTCAAAAACAATCAGAGATTATTGTTTCAAACCTTAATAAGGGTATTTACATAGTTCAAATACGTTCAAAAAATTCTGAACGCTTTTTTACGAAAAGATTTGTGAAATTATAACCTTTTAAAAGCCGTAAATATATTGAAAACCGATTGTAATTTTTACAATCGGTTTTTTATGTGCACTAATTAAAGTAAATTTGTTTGGCTATAAAATTTACAAACATGAATTATATTTTATTTGATGGTGATGTTAGAAATTCGCTTTTACCATTTACCTATACAAAACCAGTTGCAGATTTAAGAGTTGGTATTTTAACCATTAGAGAAAAGTGGGAAAAGTACTTAGGATCAACAACTACAACAGTTACAGAAGAGTATTTAGAAGAAAAATACCCAATGGTTGAGCTTACAGAAAATGTAATGATAAATGCCTCTTTTTGTCCTAATAAAAAATTGGTAGAAATTGTACAAAACTTAGCAAAAAACGAAGCTATTTTTAAAGGTGATGATGTTATTGCTTTTTTTACATCAGAAGATCAAGAGGAAATAAATTTTGAAGAGTATAAGCATATAGAATTTAATGAAGACGTTATTCAAATAAGAAATACTTGGGATATTTTTTCTCTAAATAATAAAGCTATTCAAGAAGATTTTGATTTACTTACAGAAGATAGAACTTCA
>CAXBAC010000026.1:0-13704 GCA_963973485.1 uncultured Polaribacter sp.
TGGATATTTTACCTCACAGACCACCGTTTTTAATGATAGACAGAATTTTAGAGCTATCAGATAAACATGTTGTAGGTATGAAGAATGTGACTATGAACGAAAATTTTTTCGTAGGTCATTTTCCTGGAGCACCAGTTATGCCAGGCGTTTTACAAGTAGAAGCAATGGCCCAATGTGGTGGTATTTTAGTGCTAAGCACAGTTCCAGATCCAGAAAATTATTTAACGTACTTCATGAAAATGGATAATGTTAAATTCAAACAAAAAGTTTTACCTGGTGATACTTTAATTTTTAAAGCAGAATTAATTACACCTATTAGAAGAGGAATTTGCCATATGCAAGCCTATGCGTATGCCAATGGTAAATTAGTTGCAGAAGCAGAATTAATGGCACAAATAGCCAAGAAAAAATAACTTATGAATCAACCATTAGCTTACGTACATCCCCAAGCAAAAATTGCCAGAAATGTGGTAATTGAACCTTTTACAACTATTCATAATAACGTAACCATAGGGTCAGGAACTTGGATAGGATCGAATGTAACCATTATGGAAGGTGCAATAATTGGTAAAAATTGTAGAATTTTTCCTGGATCTGTAATCTCTGCAATTCCTCAAGATTTAAAATTCGATGATGAGGAAACTACAGTAGAAATTGGTGATAATGTTACCATTAGAGAATGTGTTACCATTAACAGAGGTACAAAAGATAGAATGAAAACTATCATTGGAGACGATTGTTTAATTATGGCTTATAGCCATATTGCACACGATTGTTTTGTAGGTGCTAGCTGTATTTTTTCTAACAACACCACTCTTGCAGGGCATGTAACCATTGGAGACAATGTTGTTTTAGCAGGTATGGTTGCTGTGCATCAATTTGCATCTGTGGGTAATCATGCATTTGTAACTGGAGGTTCTTTGGTAAGAAAAGATGTACCTCCTTATGTAAAAGCAGCAAGAGAGCCTTTATCTTATGTAGGTATAAATTCAGTTGGTTTAAGAAGAAGAGGGTTTACCACAGAGAAAATTAGAGAAATTCAAGATATTTTTAGAATTCTATTTCAAAAAAACTATAACTATACTCAAGCAATAGATATAATTGAAGCAGAAATGGAAGCAACACCAGAAAGAGATGAAATTATACAATTTATAAAAGATTCTCATAGAGGAATAATGAAAGGATATTACAAAGCAAATTAAAATAAATAAATGGCAACAACATCAGATATTAGAAACGGATTATGTATAAGGTATAACAACGATATCTATAAAATTGTAGAGTTTTTACACGTAAAACCAGGTAAAGGACCTGCATTTGTGAGAACAAAGTTAAAAAGTGTTACCAGTGGTAAAGTTATCGATAACACATTTCCATCAGGAAGAAAAATTGATGATGTTCGAGTAGAAACTCACAAATTTCAGTATTTATATAATGATGGTGAATTCTATCATTTTATGAACGAAGCAGATTACACTCAAATTAGATTATTGGAATCAGCTTTAGATACGCCTCAATTAATGAAAGAGGGAGAAATTGTAACAATTATCATCAACTCAGAAGATAATATGCCACTTTCTGTAGAAATGCCATTGAGTGTTATTTTAGAGGTTACACACACAGAGCCAGGAGTTAAAGGTAACACAGCCACAAACGCAACAAAACCTGCAACTGTAGAAACTGGAGCAGAAGTTAATGTACCTTTATTTATTAATGAAGGTGATAAAATTAAAATAGAAACAGCAAAAGGTACTTACCAAGAACGTATTAAAGAGTAATATTAGCAATTTACTTTGCATTAAACAATGAAATTTAAAACTCCACAAACTTTATCAAAAGTCGCATCACTTTTAAATATTGATTTTATTGGTGATGAAAATTTTGAAATATTAGGCATCAACGAAATTCATGTTGTTGAAAAAGGAGATATTGTTTTTGTAGATCATCCAAAATATTACGATAAAGCATTAAACTCTGCAGCAACTACCATTTTAATCAATAAAAAAGTAGCTTGCCCAGAAGGGAAGTCTTTATTAATATCAGAAGATCCTTTTCGTGATTTTAATACAATCACCAAACATTTTAATCCTTTTATAGCATCAACTGTAAGTATTTCTGAAAGTGCTGTAATTGGAGAAAATACTGTTATTCAACCCAATGTGTTTATTGGAAATAACGTAACAATTGGTAAAAACTGTGTTATACATCCCAATGTAACAATTTATGATAATGCTGTAATTGGTAATAATGTAACCATACATGCAAATACAGTTTTAGGTGCAGATGCATTTTATTATAAAAACAGATCTACAGGATTTGATAAATTAATTTCTGGTGGTAGAGTAGTGCTAGAAGATAATGTAGATTTAGGTGCATCTTGTACTATTGATAAAGGTGTTACAGGAGATACAACAATTAAAGCAGGAACAAAAATTGACAATCAAGTTCATGTAGGACATGATACAATTATTGGAAAAAAATGTTTAATTGCCTCTCAAACAGGGATTGCAGGCTGTGTAATTATAGAAGACGAAGTTACCATTTGGGGTCAAGTTGGTACTAATAGCGGAATTACCATTGGTAAAGGAGCAATAATCTTAGGACAAACAGGAGTAACCAAATCAGTTGCAGGAGGAAAATCATATTTTGGAACACCAATATCAGAATCAAGAGAAAAATTAAAAGAATTAGCAGGAATAAAACGTTTTTTAAAAGAGCAAAAGAATTCTTAAAAATCACTTTTTTAAAAAAGAACTATGAACTATTTTTGCATAACTAAATAAAAAAGCAAACCATGAGTGTTTTAGTAAATAAAAATTCAAAAATTATTGTACAAGGTTTTACAGGTAGTGAAGGTACTTTTCACGCTGGTCAAATGATTGATTATGGTACCAACGTTGTTGGTGGTGTAACTCCAGGAAAAGGAGGTCAAAAACATTTAGACAAACCAGTTTTTAACACTGTAAAAGAAGCTGTAGATAAAGCAGATGCAGATACTTCAATTATTTTTGTACCACCAGCTTTTGCTGCTGATGCAATTATGGAAGCTGCAGATGCTGGAATTAAAGTTATCATCTGTATTACAGAAGGTATACCAACAGCAGACATGGTTAAAGTAAAAGCATACATTGCCAATAAAGATACAAGATTAGTTGGTCCTAACTGTCCAGGTGTAATTACTCCAGAAGAAGCTAAAGTTGGTATTATGCCAGGGTTTATCTTTAAAAAAGGTAAAGTTGGTATCGTATCAAAATCAGGAACATTAACCTATGAAGCTGCAGACCAAGTTGTAAAACAAGGTTTTGGTATTACTACAGCAATTGGTATTGGAGGAGATCCTATTATTGGAACAACTACAAAAGAAGCTGTAGAAATGTTAATGAATGATGATGAAACTGAAGCAATTGTTATGATTGGTGAAATTGGTGGAAACTTAGAAGCTGAAGCTGCACAATGGATTAAAGCTGATGGTAATAGAAAACCAGTTGTAGGTTTTATTGCTGGTCAAACAGCACCTGCAGGAAGAACTATGGGACATGCTGGAGCTATTGTTGGTGGTGCAGATGATACTGCTCAAGCTAAAATGAAAATTTTAGAAGCTAATGGAGTACACGTAGTAAGCTCTCCTGCAAAAATTGGAGAAATGGTTGCAAGCGTTTTAAAATAAATCAATAATTAATTATTGAAAATTAAATTCCCGTAAAAAACGGGAATTTCTTTTTTATATTTGAATCTCAATTAAATCAAATAACATGAAACTACTAGAAAATAAATCAGCTATTATTACAGGAGCAACAAGAGGAATTGGACGTGGAATTGCTATTGAGTTTGCAAAACAAGGTGCAAATGTAGCTTTTACTTATAATTCTTCTGTTGATGCTGCTAATGCCTTAGAAGAAGAATTAAAAGCTTTTGGAATTAATGCTAAAGGTTATCAATCTAATGCTGCTAACTTTGATGCTGCACAAGAATTAGCGAAAGAAGTTCTAGCTGAATTTGGCACTATAGATGTTTTAGTAAATAATGCAGGAATCACAAAGGATAATTTGTTGATGCGTATTTCTGAAGAAGATTTTGACAAAGTAATTGAAGTCAACTTAAAATCAGTTTTTAACTTAACAAAAGCTGTAATCAGACCAATGATGAAACAAAGAGCAGGTTCAATAATTAACATGAGTTCTGTGGTTGGTTTAAAAGGTAATGCAGGGCAAACAAACTACGCTGCTTCTAAAGCTGGTATTGTTGGTTTTTCTAAATCTGTAGCTTTAGAATTGGGTTCAAGAAATGTAAGAAGTAATGTAATTGCACCAGGTTTTATTGAAACAGAAATGACTGGAAAATTAGATGAAGCAACTGTACAAGGTTGGAGAGATTCTATTCCTTTAAAAAGAGGAGGAACTCCAGAAGATATTGCTAATGCATGTGTATTTTTAGCTTCAGATATGAGTGCTTATATTACAGGTCAAACACTTTCTGTAGATGGAGGAATGCTTACATAGTATTCTTTTATAGTGACTTACATTTTTTTTTATACCACAAAAAAATCAATTCAACTAACCTTAGATACAATTTATCTAAGGTTTTTTTAGGTCTAACTAATTTTTAATAAAAGAAGTTCAGTTACTTAATATCTTTGTAGTGTAAATAAACTAATTTAAAATTTTTTTATGGAAACCCTAAGACTAACCTCTAAACACGAACAAGTAATTGAAGCGGTTCAAAATAAGCATTTAACAAGTTTTCAAATACTAAATAAAGTTAAGAATGTATCTTTAATATTGGTTGTTTACAATATTATTGATGAATTAAAAAGTTTGGGATTATTAAAATCTTACATAAAAGATGATAAAAAATACCACTGTTTAACATAACCATAAATTACCCCTATTGTCATAAAAATCCCTACAACCCTAATAACCACTAAATATTACCCTTAAAAACCCCTTTAATCCCTATTTGAATTGAAAATAAAAAACCTGCAAATTTAACTTGTAGGTTTTTTTACTTTAATACAGATTACATATCTTTCCATAAAAATAACAACTGAATTATAAACATTGAATTCAACGCTTTTATTTTTTATAATTCTTAGTTTACTATTGAGTTTGTCAGTAGCATTTTTTCAGTATTATTATAAAACAAAACAAAAAGCAAAAATTACTCCAATTTTATTTCTATTAAAAGCAACTAGTTTATTCTTACTCATTCTTTTGTTTTTAAACCCTAAAATAGAAAAAACTACAATTATTGATACAAAACCTACACTAGCTATTCTAGCTGATAACTCTGTATCTCTATCATATTTTAAAGAAGAAGCTAATATTACATCGTTTATAAATGAACTTGAAAAAAATAAATCAGTTTCTAATAAATTTAATGTTCAAAAATATGCTTTTGGAGAGCAATTAGATGTTTTTGATAGCCTTACGTTTTTGGAAAATAAAACGAACATTTATAAAGCAATTTCAAGTTTAAACGAGCTACATAAAGATAAAATTGCACCCATTATTTTACTAACAGATGGTAATATATCCAGTTGTTTTTGGAGATACAATTTCTTATGAAGATCTTAGTATCAATCAGATAAATGTAAATAAGTACAGCTATATTAATAATCAGTTTCCTGTAGAATTTATTTTAAATTATGAGGGTTCTCAAAAGAGAAACTCAAGACTCACTATAACTAATAACAATAAAATTATTTTTAGTAAAAATATATCTTTTTCATCTTTAAAAAAATCGATAACGATTACTACTAATTTAAATGCACAAAAAGAAGGTTTACAATATTTTACTGCAGCTCTAACTAAAATTTACGACGAAAAAAACATAAATAACAATAGCAAAAACTTTGCTGTTGAAGTGATTGATGAGCAAACCAATATTCTATTGTTAACATCAATATTACATCCAGACTTGGGAGCTCTTAAAAAAGCCATCGAAAGTAATAAACAAAGAAAAGTTACAATTAAAAACATTCAGGATGATAACTTTTCAATAAAAGATTATCAATTAGTGCTTCTTTATCAACCTAATAATGCGTTCAACACTATTTTTAATCAAATTGAAAAGCAAGCAAGTAATTATATGTTGATTTCTGGTGCAAGTACAAATTGGAATTTAATCAATACTAAAAACTTAGGTTTTCAAAAGAATGCCATTAATCAAACTGAAAACTATACACCATATTTTAATGATGCTTTTATTCCTTTTTATCAAGAAGACATTAATTTTAATGGATTTCCACCTTTAAAAGATCAGTTTGGAGAAATTAAATTATCTGAAGAAAATCAAACATTATTATTTCAAAAAATAAATGGAGTTCAAACCAAACAACCTTTATTAACAACTTTTGAAAAAGGCAATCAAAAAACTGCAATTTTGCTTGGTGAAGGTATTTGGCAATGGAGAGCTGCTAGTTTTTTAAATACCAATTCGTTTGAAGAGTTTGATGGTTTTATAGGAAATATGGTACAGTATTTAGCATCAAATAAAAAAAGGAGTCGATTAGAAGTAAATGCAGAAAACATGTACCCTGCAAATGCAAGTATAAATATAGCTGCTTTTTACACTGATAAGAATTA
Organism: uncultured Polaribacter sp.; assembly: GCA_963973485.1. Classification (GTDB taxonomy): domain Bacteria; phylum Bacteroidota; class Bacteroidia; order Flavobacteriales; family Flavobacteriaceae; genus Polaribacter. The sequence continues at coordinate 6,585 of CAXBAC010000026.1, forward strand.
TAAATTTGATGATAGAGCACAACTAGAAATAAAAATTACCAACTTAGAAACGAATAAAACTATTTCTGTTCCTTTTTCTTTAGTTAATAATTCGTTTCAAACAACTATTGAAAATTTAGCATCAGGAGAATATACTTATGAAGTTTCAGTGTTAAATCAGAATATAAAAAAAACAGGACGCTTTAACATTACAAAATTTCAAATAGAAGAACAATTTACGAATGCAAATAGTAGAAAATTAGCAAAGCTAGCTAATAGAACTGGTGCAAAGCTATTTTTTAAAGATCAAAAAGAAACAATAATAAAAGAGCTTTCTGAAAACAAGGAATACTATACTATTCAAAAAGCCACTACCCAAAAAGAAGTATTAATTAATTTCAAATGGATTTTATTCATAGTAATCTCATTATTAACTGCAGAGTGGTTTTTAAGGAAATATCATGGTAAAATATAGTTCAAAGAACGTTGTCTTTACGCTTTAGAAGTCGTAAATTTGATAAAATTTAAATAATAAAAGCATGGCAAATAATCAAATGGAATTAAACTTTCCAAAAGGAGGTATATTTTTTGTAATCATAATTGTTGCAGTAATCATTCTTTTCTCAAAATCTACAGTAACTATTGGGCCTGGAGAAGGAGGAGTAATCTTTGAAACCTTAGGTGATGGTATTAATACAGAAAAAACATATGGAGAAGGGTTTCATATTGTTGCACCTTGGAATAGAATGATTATTAGAAAAGTACGTCAGCAGTCAATTTCTGATGAAATGAATGTACTTTCTGTAAACGGTTTAGAGGTTAAAGTAAATGGTACAATTTGGTATGAACCAGAATTCCAAAATTTAGGATCTTTAATTAAAACAAAAGGAGAAGATTACGAAAGAGAACTTTTAGATCCTGCAATTAATGCAGCAGCAAGAAGTGTTGTAGGACGTTATACTCCAGAACAATTGTACTCTAGTAAAAGAGATGTTATTGAGCAAGAAATTTTAGATGAAGTTCGTTTAGTGTTAACTGGGCAATTTTTAACAGTTAAGAAAGTTTTAGTTGAAGATGTTAAATTACCAACTACAATTAGAACAGCAATTGAAACAAAGTTAAAGCAAGAACAAGAGTCTTTAGAGTATGAATTTAGATTGGCAAAAGCTAAAAAAGAAGCGGAAAGACAAAAAATTGATGCAGAAGGTAAAGCTGTAGCAAACAAAATTTTAAGTGCTTCTTTAACAGATAAAATCTTACAAGAAAAAGGAATTGGAGCAACATTAGAATTATCTAAATCGCCAAATAGTAAAGTAATTGTTATTGGTTCTAGTAAAGATGGCCTGCCTATAATTTTAGGAAATCAATAAAAAATACGTTAAAACATATTAAAAAATCCAGCTTTTAGCTGGATTTTTTTTGTTTCAAAATGTATTATAGAATTACTTTTTAAATTCGTCAAAAGTACCATCATTGTAAAAAACCACAATTCGTTGTATTTTTTTGTCATTCTCGTTATTAGCATTAGAAAATAAAGTTGGAGCATTCGTATTCAAAGTTTCATCTTTTTGTACTTGAGGAAAGTTACCAACGCCTTTTAATAACCAATAAATATCAACGTCACTAAACTGATTGGTTACTTTTAATACAAAGTCTAAACTTGGTTTATTTCTGCCTGATAAAATATGAGAAATACTTGAACGTTGAACGCCGATTTTATCAGCCAATAATGATGCAGATAATTCATAATAGTCCATAATTTCTTTTATTCTTAACGCAAAAGAGGTGTTGTTTATCATTGTGAATATTTATAATTTCACAAATGTAGATTAATATAAAAAGCTTTACAATACCCAACTAATCTTTTTTTAATAAAATGCTTTTTAACATAAATTAAAGCTTTAAGTAAAATCTATATAATATTAATTATAAGATTATAAGATAATTAATACTACAAATAACTAATGATCCGTAAAATGAGAGTTATTTTACAAGTTGAAATATTAAATGTTAGTTTACAAAAGTAAAAACTACTTTATAATGATACTAAAACACCTCAAAATAGGCTCATAATCTAGATAATTATATAGGATGCCATTTTGCAAAATTGTAAGTTTGCTTTTTTAAATAAAATCAGTTTTGACACTATTATCTAAAGAATTTTTAGAACAACTTTTTAAAGAACATAAAGAAAATTCTCTTTTTGGTAAATGGATTACTTTAGAGCATATTGTACCATTATTTCAGAAACATGAAACTGCATTTCAAATTACTTCAATTGGAGTTTCTGAAGAAAAAAGATCAATTTATGCGTTAAAAATAGGTTCAGGAAAAAAGAAAATTTTGCTTTGGTCTCAAATGCATGGAAATGAAAGCACAGGAACAAGAGCTTTGTTTGATCTTTTTAATTGCTTTTCAAATGCATCAAAATCAGAATTAAAAACCATACTAGAAGAATGTACACTTTTGTTTGTACCAATGTTGAATCCTGATGGAGCACAAAAATACACTCGAGTAAATGCAAATAATGTAGATTTAAATAGAGATGCTGTAGCACAAGTTGCTATAGAAAGTAAAATACTAAGAACTACATTAGATAATTTTAAGCCTCACTTTTGTTTTAATTTACACGATCAAAGAACTATTTTTAATGTAGAAGGCACAACAAACCCTGCTACCATTTCTTTTTTAGCACCTTCAGAAGAAGAAACTAGAAAACTTACCTTGGGTAGAAAGGAAACTATGAGTGTTATTGTGGCTATGAATACCATGCTGCAAACAATTATTCCAAATTTTGTAGGTAGGTATACAGATGAATATTACCCAACTGCAACAGGAGATAATTTCCAAAAACTAGGATATAACACTATTTTAATAGAATCTGGTCATTTTACTAACGATTATAATCGTGAAAAAACGAGGGAGTTTACATTTTATGCTATAGTTCAGGGATTATATCATATTGCAACCACTCAAAATTTTAAGAGTTACCAAGCGTATTTTAATATACCTAATAATGATAAAATATTTCTAGACGTAATCCATAAATATCCAAATTCGTTTGATGATGAAGGCTACTTATATAAAGATGGAATTTTAGATAATAAATTGGTTTCTAGTTTAGAAAAAGTCCCAAAAAAAATGTTAAAAGGCAAAATTGCACATCACGAAATCGTTTTCGAAACAAAAAAACGTTAAATATTTCTCATATATAGGCAGTTTTAATTAAATTTAATTTATAAATTTGCAGTATAAATTGAATAATACATAAATTATGAAAAAATTTATCTTAGATGAAATCGATCATCAAATTTTAGATATTTTAATTGAAAACGCGAGAACACCATTTACAGATATTGCAAAACAATTATTAGTTTCTGCTGGAACTATTCACGTACGTGTTAAAAAGATGGAAGATGAAGGTATTATTCAAGGCTCTACATTAACCTTAAACTATGAAAAAATGGGGTATTCTTTTATAGCTCATGTTGGTGTATTTTTAGAAAAAACTTCTATGACACAAAATGTAATAGAAAACCTTCGTAAAATACCAAATGTTACTGTAGCTTACGTAACAGCTGGCAAATACAATATTTTTTGTAAAGTAAGAGCAAAAAGTACCAATGATGCTAAAGATATTATTTATGAAATTGATGATATACCTGGAGTAAATAGAACAGAAACCATGATAGCTTTAGAAGAAAGTATAAATGATAAAAAAAGAATGATGCATGCAATTTTTGCAGAACTCTAACTTTTATTAAATATTCAACAATTTAAAATCCTTATCAATTAAAATGATAAGGATTTTTTTATGCAATAAAATTTTGATTTGTTATGTTTGTTACAATTATGAAATCAATACTATATGGTAAATAAAATTGACTATAATTTAAAAAATCAATTAGATAATTCTACTTTATTAAATTTATACAAATTAATGTTGAAGCCTCGTTTAATTGAGGAAAAAATGTTGATTTTATTACGCCAAGGCAAAATCTCTAAATGGTTTTCAGGTATTGGTCAAGAAGCAATTGCTATTGGGGTAACTGCAGCTCTAGATAAAGAAGAGTATATTTTGCCTATGCATAGAAATTTGGGGGTTTTTACTACAAGAGAAATTCCTTTATATCGATTGTTTTCTCAATGGCAAGGTAAAATGAACGGTTTTACAAAAGGTAGAGATCGTAGTTTTCATTTTGGTACACAAGAGTATCATATTGTGGGTATGATATCGCATTTGGGTCCACAATTAGGTGTTGCAGATGGTATTGCTTTAGCTAATAAACTAAATAACTCAAATAAAGTTTGTGCTGTTTTTACTGGAGAAGGAGGAACTAGTGAAGGTGACTTCCATGAAGCTTTAAATGTAGCTTCAGTTTGGAATTTGCCTGTGTTATTTTGTGTAGAAAATAATGGGTATGGCTTATCTACACCAACATCAGAACAATTTAACTGTGAACATATTGCTGATAAAGGAATAGGGTATGGCATGGAAAGTCATGTAATTGATGGCAATAATGTAGTGGAAGTTTATAGTAAAATAAGTGAACTTGCTAAAAGTGTTCGTAAAAAACCTAGACCAATTTTATTGGAGTTTAAAACCTTTAGAATGCGAGGTCATGAAGAAGCAGGTGGTACAAAATATGTACCTCAAGATTTACTCGACTTTTGGGCTGCAAAAGATCCTTTAGAGAATTTTCAATCGTATCTAAAAGATAAAAATATTCTGACTGATGCTATTGAAATTGAATATAAAAAAGAAATAGCACGTGAAATCAATACGCATTTAGACAAAGCATTTAACGAAGAGAAAATTATTCCTAATCTTGAAACAGAACTAAGTGATGTGTATCAAAAGTTTCAATATAAAGAAGTTACACCTTCAACTAAAACAAAAAATATTCGTTTTGTAGATGCTATTTCAGAGGGATTACAACTCTCTATGAGAAAACATGATAATTTGGTTATTATGGGACAAGATGTTGCTGCTTATGGTGGTGTTTTTAAAATTACTGATGGTTTTGTTGAGGAGTTTGGAGAAGAGCGCGTTAGAAACACACCAATTTGTGAATCTGCCATTGTTTCAACTGCCTATGGTTTATCAGTAAATAATATGAAAGCTGTGGTTGAAATGCAGTTTGCAGACTTTGTTTCTTCGGGTTTTAATCCTATTGTAAACCTTTTAGCAAAATCGCACTACAGATGGTCTCAAAACGCAGATGTAGTTGTGAGAATGCCTTGTGGAGCAGGAGTAGGAGCTGGGCCATTTCATAGCCAAACCAATGAAGCTTGGTTTACAAAAACACCAGGTTTAAAAGTGGTGTATCCTGCTTTTCCTCAAGACGCAAAAGGCTTATTAGCGAGTGCTATAAACGATCCTAATCCTGTATTATTTTTTGAACACAAAGCATTATACAGATCTGTTTATCAAGAAGTATCCGAAGATTATTTTACCATAGAAATAGGCAAAGCTAACCTATTAAAAACGGGTAATGATTTAACGATTATTGGATATGGTGCAACAGTGCATTGGATTTTAGAAGCTATAGAACACACTCCAGAAATAGCTGTTGATGTTATCGATTTAAGAACGTTACAACCTTTAGATGTTGATACTATTTATGCGTCTGTCCAAAAAACAGGTAAAGCGTTAATTGTACAAGAGGATTCTATGTTTGGCGGAATTGCAAGTGATATTTCTGCATTAATTACAGAAAACTGTTTCAATTATTTAGATGCACCTGTAAAACGTTTTGCAAGTTTAGAAACGCCAATTCCTTTTCAGTCAGATTTAGAAGCGCAATATTTAGGAAAATCAAACTTAACACAAGAAATTTTAGACTTGCATAATTATTAATTAAATTTATGCATTAAAAGAGATTTAATAGATGAACAATAAACAAATTATATTTAAGAAAAGACCTTCAGGTATTCCTGATGCAGCTACGTGGCAATTAGAAAACAATCCAGTTCCTGAATTACAGGAAGGTGAAATTTTAGTGGAACACCATTATATTTCTCTAGACCCTGCAATGCGAGGTTGGATGAACGATTCTAAGTCTTACATTCCTCCTGTAGAAATTGATGCTGTAATGAGAGCAGGTTCAATTGGTAAAGTAATTCAGAATAATGGAAATCCTAAATTTGAGATTGGTGATGTAGTTACAAGTTGGGGTGGAGTGCAACAATATGCTGTTACTAATGGAGATAGTTGGTATAAAGTGGATACTCATTTAGCTGCAATGCCTAAATATATTGGTATTTTAGGAATGCCAGGAATGACTGCGTATTTCGGAATTTTAGAGGTTGGTAAATTAAAAGAAGGTGATATTGTTTTGGTTTCTGGAGCAGCAGGTGCTGTAGGAAGTACAGTTGGGCAAATCGCAAAAATTAAAGGATGTACTGCAATAGGAATTGCAGGAGGCAAAGAAAAATGTGATTATTTAACTAACGACCTTGGTTTTGATGCTGCAATAGATTACAAATCAGAAAATATTTATTCTGCTTTAAAAGAAAAGTGTCCAAAAGGTATAGACATCTATTTTGATAATGTAGGAGGTAAAATTTTAGATGCTGCATTAAGTAAGTTAAGAATGCATGCTAGAGTTGTTATTTGTGGAGCAATTTCGCAATACAATAACAAATCTAAAATTGATGGACCAAGCAATTATTTGTCGCTTTTAGTAACTCGTTCTACAATGCAAGGAATGGTAGTTATGGATTATACAAAAAAGTTTGGTGAAGCTGCAAAACAAATGGGAATTTGGATGCAAGAAGGCAAATTAAAATCGAAAGAAGATATTTATGAAGGTATAGAAAACTTTCATGAAACCTATAACCGTTTATTTTCTGGTGACAAACAAGGAAAATTGGTTTTAAAAGTGATAGAAGAGTAGTGGAGTTAGAGCATTTTTTTCAATGCCCATATTGTTGGGAAGAAATATCTATGATTTTAGACACTAGCGTTTATCAACAAACGTATATAGAAGATTGTGAAGTGTGTTGCAATCCCATTGAAATTTCCCCTAATTTCGAAAACGGGGAGTTGGTTGCTTTTCATGCACAATCTATAGAACAGTAAAATTTAAAAATCCTGCTTTTGCAGGATTTTTTTTATGATTTTAACAGTGGGTTACTC
>CAXBAC010000027.1:0-13628 GCA_963973485.1 uncultured Polaribacter sp.
TATTATATTGGTAATTTGTTTTTAGAATACTTTACGCAAAAGCAATTGTTAAGCTTTTATCTCTTAGGTACGTTTTTTGGAGGACTTTTTTATATTTTAAGTCAAAATTATTTTCCTTTATTTGAAGGAACAAACTCTTTATTGGTAGGTGCTTCTGCAGGAATTTCTGCAATATTTATGGGCATTGCTACATACATGCCAAATTATCAAATTAAATTACGTTTTATAGGTTTTGTAAAACTTTGGTATTTAGCAGCTTTTTGGATAGGATTAGACATTATTGGTTTAATTGGTAATAATGCTGGGGGTCATTTCTCTCACTTAGGAGGTGCGCTTTTTGGATTTTTATATGTAAATAATGCTAGTAAAAAGAAAATTGATTTTTCTAATCTATTTTCATCGATATTTAAGTCTAAAGAAAAACCATTAAAAACAGTTTATAAGTCTAAATCAAAAAGTAAAGTTACTCCTCAAAAAACAGATTTTAATCAACAACAAATAGACGAAATACTAGATAAAATTAGCAAATCTGGTTACGATACTTTAACTAAAGCAGAAAAGGAGTTTTTATTTAAGCAAGGTAGAAAATAAGTAAATTTTAAAGTTACAAATGTGAAAAAGTTAAACTTTTTAAATAAAATAGTTTACTTGATAAATTCTCTTTTAGCAACAGGTTTGCTATTATCATACTTGTTACCATTTGTATCACCCAAATCTATGGTGAGTTTTGCAATCTTAAGCTTACTAGTACCTGTATTAATTATAGCCAATATTATTTGCATTCTATATTGGTTATTAAATTTTAAAAAACAATTTTTATTATCAACAATAATTCTTACAATTGGCTGGTTTGTTAGCCCTCCTCTATATAAATTTACTAAAAACAACTCTTCTTTAAATAGTGATATTAAAATAATGAGTTATAATGTAAGAATGTTTAACCATTGGAAATGGATTGATGATGAAAATATAGCTAATAAAATAAACAAATTTATAATCGATAAATCTCCAGATATTTTATTATTTCAAGAGTTTTATACCTTAGAAAAACAACAATTTTCTTATCCATACAAATACATTAAGGTAAAAAGTAAAAGTGCAAATATTGGCTTGGCAATTTATTCAAAATATCCAATTATAAATCGAGGTTCACTTGAGTTAACAGATACATCTAATAACATAATTTTTGCAGATATTCTAAAAAATAAAGATACAATTAGAGTTTACAACTTGCATCTACAATCTTTAGAATTAAACACAAATGCTGAAAATTTTGGACAAGAGAATTCAGAAAAATTATTGGCAAGATTAAAAGAAGGGTTTCAAAAACAAGCCTATCAAACAGAAGCTTTTTTAGCTCATGAGAAAAATTGGAGAGGAAAAAAAATTATTGCTGGAGATTTTAATAACACCTCCTATTCTTGGGTATACAAGCAAATTACACAAAATAAAACTGACGCATTTATAGAAGCTGGAGAAGGTTTTGGAAAAACATTTAATTATTGGTTTCCATTAAGGATAGATTTTATTTTAACTGATGAAAATGCAATAATTAATAAATTTACTGCATTTAATGAAAAATATTCAGATCATTATCCAATACAAGCTAAGGTAAATTGGTAAAACCATATTCACGCTCCACTTTACAAATCCTTAATTGGTATTGTTTATACCATTTTTCTCTACCTAAGTTTCTAGCTTCAGTATGTTCTACATTATTTTTCCAGTTTGTAATATCTTCTAAAGACTCCCAGTATGAAACTGTAATACCAATTGCATTTCTGGCAGATTCTATACCTAAAAAACCTTTTTGTTGTTTAGCTAATTCTTCCATTCTAAGTGATGTTTCCACATAGCCTTGTAAATTATCTTCTACAATTGTAGTAAAAATAACAGCGTAATAAGGAGGTTTTAAATTTGAAACAATCATAATGTTAACTCATATTTGGTTTCTGATAAATTCATATCTTTATTAATATACTTGTCAATAACTTTAAAATTCATTTTTTCTAAAATCTTTGCAGAAGCAACATTTTCATCAACTACGTAACCAACCAATTTTTTAATCCCTTTTTGTTTGCAATAAAAAATAGTTCCTTCACAAATTTCAAAACCATAACCCAAACCCCAATATTTTTTTAAAAAACGATAACCAATTTCATCATCAGTATTACTATCTTTTACAAGTGCAAGTGTTCCTATAAAACTATTATCTGATTTTCTTTCAATTGCATAAATCCAAAAATTATTATTAGAAATTTTATATTTTTTGATAAGTTCTGAAATTTCTTTTTTATGTTGAATTAAACTTTTTACTTCACCATCTGCAAACCGCATTACATCTAAATTACTTTGCATTTCATGAAAAGCATTTAAATCACTAAATATCAACTTTCTAACGATTAATCTTTGAGTTTCAAAAATCATGAATAATATTGTAAATTTGCAGTCCTTAAATGTACAGGAATGATTGCAGATAAAAAAGTCGCTTTTTACACGCTAGGTTGTAAATTAAATTTTTCAGAAACGTCAACAATTGCTCGTAATTTTGTAAATGAAGGTTTTACTCGAGTTGATTTTGCTGAAGAAGCAGATATTTATGTAATTAATACCTGTTCTGTAACAGACAACGCAGATAAACGATTCAAAACGATTGTAAAAAATGCGTTAAAAAAAAATGAAAACGCCTTTTTAATAGCAGTAGGTTGTTATGTGCAACTTAAGCCAGAAGAATTAGCTGCAGTAGATGGTGTAGATTTAGTTTTAGGAGCTACAGAAAAATTTAATGTCGTTAGCTATATAAACGATTTGAGCAAAAATAATGTTGGTGAAGTACATTCTTGTGAAATAAAAGATGCTGATTTTTATGTGGGTTCTTATTCTGTAGGTGATAGAACTCGTGCTTTTCTAAAAGTACAAGATGGTTGCGATTACAAATGTACCTATTGTACAATACCTTTAGCTCGTGGAATTTCTAGAAGTGATACTTTAGACAACGTTATCAATAATGCTAAAGAAATTGCCTCAAAAGGAATTAAAGAAATTGTATTAACAGGTGTAAACATTGGCGATTATGGAAAAGGTGAATTTGGCAACAAAAAGCACGAACATACTTTTTTAGAATTAGTTAAGAAATTAGATACAGTTGATAATATAGATCGTTTACGAATTTCATCAATAGAACCTAATTTACTAAAAGATGAAACCATAAATTTTGTTTCAGAATCAGATTCTTTTGTGCCCCACTTTCATATTCCTTTGCAATCTGGAAGCGATGCGTTATTGAAAAAAATGAAACGTAGATATTTACGTAAAACGTATACAAACAGAGTGCATCAAATTAAAAATGTAATGCCCAATGCTTGTATTGGTGTTGATGTAATTGTAGGTTTTCCTGGTGAAACTGATGAATTATTTTTAGAAACCTACAATTATTTAAATGATTTAGATATCTCTTACTTACATGTTTTTACATATTCTGAAAGACCAAATACAGAAGCTGTTCATTTAGAAGGAGTTGTACCAAAAAGAAAGCGTGCAAAACGTAGTAAAATGTTGCGTGGTTTATCTGCAAAGAAAAGGCGTGCATTTTATGAAAGTCAAATAGGAAATATACTAACTGTGCTTTTTGAAAGTGAAAATAAAGAAGGCTACATACATGGTTTTACAGAAAACTATGTGAAGGTAAAAACTCCTTGGAATCCAGAGTTGGTAAATACCTTACATACTGTAGAGTTAACAAATATTGATGAAGATGGTTTGGTGCGATTCGATTTTGTTGAAAATGCAATTGCAATTTAAATTGGCACTACTATTGCATATCAATTACCAAACAAAAAGAACCCTAACTTATAATTAAAAATGTCTAAAACACATATATATTTTATGCCTGGATTAGCTGCAGGTCCAGAAATTTTTGAGAACCTTAATTTATCTAGTGAACTTTACGAATTACATTATCTAACATGGAAAAAACCGTTAGCACTAGAAGAATCTATTACCAATTACGCCATGAGAATGTGTGATGAGATAAAACATAAAGGTGCTGTTTTAGTAGGTGTTTCTTTTGGTGGAGTTATTGTGCAAGAAATGAGTAAGTTTTTAGAAACAAAAAAAATTATTATTATTTCTAGTGTAAAATCTAAAGAAGAGCTGCCAAAAAGATTTAAAATTGCGAGTAAAAGTAAAATATACAAACTATTTCCAACCAAATTAATTACAAATTTTGAAGATTATGCAAAATACTTTGTTGGTAAATCTTTAGAAAAAAAAGCTAAACTTTATAAAAAATACCTTTCTGTAAGAAATAAAAAATATATAAAGTGGTCTATTCATAATGCAATAAATTGGAATCAAGAAAAGCCATTAAAAAATGTACTTCATATACATGGAACTAAAGATGAAATTTTTCCTTTTAAAAACATCAACAATTGTATAGAAATTGAAAACGGAAATCATTCTATGATTATTTTAAAAGCTAAAGAAATTTCTAACATAATTCATGAAAAATTAACAAGCTAGTTTTATTTATTTTTTTATTTTTAAAGTAAAATTATACACTCATTATGAAACAATCATTTCGTATTTTATCGATATTATGTATCGTTTTTATAACCGTTTTTTTTATGAATGGTGTAAATGAAAAAGAAGTTCAATCTATTTCAAATACACATAAAAATTATAAAATTAAGGCATTAGAATTGCCTGTAAATTTAAATTTAGCTGGTGAACGTGTACCTGTAGAAATACCAGATGTAAAAGAAAGAATGGATAGAGAACTTTTAGTAAATACGTATTGGCAGTCTAATGGTTTATTACTCATTAAAAGAGCAAATAAATACTTCCCAATATTAGAACCTTTATTGAACGAATATGGTTTACCAGATGATTTTAAATATTTAGCTTTAGCAGAAAGTGGCTTTATAGATGAAACTTCTACTGCAGGAGCTGCAGGTATGTGGCACTTTATGAAAGCTACTGGTAAAGAATATGGATTAGAAATTAATAATAATGTAGATGAACGCTATCATATTGAAAAATCTACAAAAGTTGCTGCAGAATATTTAAAAAATGCAAAAGAAAAACTGGGTTCTTGGACCTTAGCTGCTGCTGCCTATAATGCTGGTAATTATGGAGTTTCTAGCAGATTAGAAACACAACAAGTTACAAGTTATTACGATGCGCTTTTACCTAACGAAACTGAACGTTATGTTTTTAGAATTTTAGCATTAAAAGAAATTTTAACTAATCCAAAAAAATATGGATTTGTTTACGAAGAAGACGATTTGTATCAATTAGAAAAAACCGTTGAAATTAAAGTGGATACTGCAATTTCTAATATTGCTGAATTTGCTAAAGGATATGGTTTAAATTACAAAGAGTTTAAAAAGCATAATCCTTGGTTAAGAGAAAATCATTTAAATAATAGAAGTAGAAAGTTATATACTTTCAAAATTCCTGTTCAGTAGATATTTTTACTCAATAACTTTTTGAACTCTACCTATTAAACCAGATTTTAATTGGACTTTAATTCCATAAGGATGTTGAATAGACTTTGTTAAAATCTTAGCAACCTCACCTTTGGTAAGTTCTCCTGTTCTTTGATGTGGCTTTTGTATAATCTCTACAAATAATCCTATTTTTATATTTTTTCGCTTTCTTCCGTCAATCATAATATTTTAGATAAAAATCTAAAATAAAAAAAGCCTCGCAAATTGCGAGGCTTTTAGATAAAAATTTAACTAGTAATAAATATATATTATAATACTCTTACGTTTACTGCGTTTAATCCTTTTCTTCCATCTTGTAAGTCGAATTCAACTTCATCGTTTTCACGAATTTCGTCAACTAATCCTGACACATGTACAAAATGTTCTTTGTTTGTTCCTTCTTCAGTGATAAATCCAAATCCTTTAGACTCATTGAAAAATTTTACGGTACCTTTATTCATTATAAAAAAATTATGTGTTGTTAAATTAATTCCTAACAACGTTTATTAAAGTGCAAAGATAGTGCCAATTATAATACAAAGCTCAAAAACTTTACTTTTCTTTTAATTTATTTCTTAAAGCCTACTCACACTAGCTTTAACAGCATTAAATTCTTCAATAATAGCTAAGAGAACCTCTTTAGCTGGTTTTATTTCATGTATTAAACCTGCTATTTGACCAATTTCTAGCTCTCCATTCTCTAAATCTCCTTCAAACATTCCTTTTTTAGCTCTAGCTCTTCCCAGTAATTCTTTGATGTCTTCTATTGATGGATTTTTCTGATATAACTCTTGAACATCATCGTAAAATTTATTCTTTACTAAACGAACTGGAGCCAATTCTTTCAAGGTTAAATGTGTATCACCATCTTTAACATTAACAATGGTATTTTTAAAATTGATGTGAGCTGAAGATTCTTCTGTAGCAGCAAACCTACTCCCTATTTGAACACCATCTGCACCTAAAACCATAGCTGCTAACATTCCTCTTCCAGATCCAATTCCTCCTGCTGCAATTACAGGAATTTTTAACTGTTCTTTTACCATTGGTATTAAAGTAAAGGTTGTTGTTTCTTCACGACCATTATGACCACCAGCTTCAAAACCTTCACAAACCACAGCATCTACCCCAGCTGCTTCTGCTTTTAAGGCAAATTTTACAGAGCTTACCACATGTACAACAGTAATCTCTTTTTCTTTTAAATGTGCTGTCCAAGTTTTAGGATTACCTGCAGAAGTAAACACAATTTTCACACCTTCTTCAATAATTATTTGCATAATTTCCTCTATTTGAGGATATAACATAGGTACATTTACACCAAATGGTTTGTCTGTAGCTTTTTTACATTTTTGGATGTGTTCTCTTAAAACTTCTGGATACATAGACCCTGCACCAATTAAACCTAAACCACCAGCATTAGAAACTGCTGAGGCTAGTTTATAACCAGAAACCCAAATCATTCCTCCTTGGATAATTGGGTATTGTATATTGAAAAGTTGTGTGATTTTATTTATCAAAGTATAATTATTTAAATTTTATAGGAATGGAAAGTATTGTTGGAATTTTTCTATTATTTAAAATTTTTGGTTCAAAACCTTCAAGTTCTTCAAGCTTAGAAATAAATAAATCTTTAACTTCAAGAGGTATATATCCTTCATTATCTATATATTTAATTTTACCATCTGTAGTTACTTTAATTCTTAGTGTAATATTTCCTTTAATTTTATCTACAACTTTAAAAGGCATATTTGAAATTCTTCTATATATTTTTTTTAAAATTCCTTTAGTGTCTATTTTTTTACTACATGGTAAAGGCTTTAACATTTTTATCCCTTTGTCATCAAAATAAGAAGCTTTTACAACTGAATCATTTTTAAAAAAACCTTGCTGTGCTATTTTACCATTTTGATGATAAAACCTCCAAAGCCCCTCTCTTTTACCATTGATATATCTACCTTCATAATTCTTATTTCCGTTATCAAACCAAGATTCAGATTTACCATGTTTTTCTCCTGATGAATTATAAAAACTAACTGAAGATATATTCCCTTTAGAATTAAGTAGCACAGACTGTCCTATTTGATCTTTTGGGTTTAAAGATTGTGTAAACCAATATGCAAACAAATTACCATTTTTTCTATACCTAGAAACCTTATAAAGAGAATCTTTTCTTTTTACAATCGTTTGATAATAAAAAGAATCAGACATATCATTTACAATTTCACCTTTTGAATTATAAAATTGTACAGTAGTATTTTTTTGTTGAGAATAACTTAAAAGTGTAAATAATAGTAATACTTTAAAACAAATAATTTTCATAATGCAATTTTTGAGTAAATTTAAGAAATTACTCCAGACCCCAAAAGTTCTTCGTTTTTATACCAAGCCACAAATTGCCCTTCTTGAATGGCTGATTGTTTATTTTCAAACTCAACATACAAACCCTCTTTAAATTGATACAATGTTGCTTTTTCTAAAGGTTGTCTATATCTAATTCTAGCCTCTACTTCCATGCTTTCACCAGATTTTAATTGTAAATCTTCACGAATCCAATGTAACTCTTCATTAGCAACAAAAAGTACATTTCTATATAATCCTGAATGATTTTTACCTTCTCCAGTATAAATTATGTTCTCGTCAACATCAGTTTCAATAACGTACAACGCCTCTTTTGTTCCACCAACATTGAGCCCTTTTCGTTGACCTTTGGTAAAATAATGTGCTCCTTGATGTTTACCTACTACTTTTCCATCTCCTTTGTTGTAAGCAAATTTGGTTGAGAAGTATTTTAACTCTTCTTCTTTACTAGCAAAACTTGGATGATCTTTTATATAATCAGAAAAATCGGCTGGAATTGTTACAATCTCACCTTCTTTAGGTTGTAGTTTTTGTTGTAAAAACTCTGGCAAACGAACTTTACCAATAAAACACAAACCTTGAGAATCTTTCTTTTCTGCAGTAATTAAATCAGCTTCTTTTGCAATTTCTCTAACTTCTGGTTTTGTTAATTCTCCTATTGGAAACAATGCTTTTGACAATTGTTCTTGAGATAATTGACATAAAAAATAAGATTGATCTTTATTATTGTCTTTACCTGCTAATAATTTGTACACAGGTTTATCATCAATAATTTCTTCACCTTTTCTACAATAATGCCCAGTAGCTACATAATCTGCTCCTAATTTTAAGGCGATATCCATAAAAACATCAAACTTAATTTCTCTGTTGCATAAAACATCAGGATTTGGAGTTCTTCCTTTTGAATATTCATCGAACATATAATCTACAATACGCTCTTTGTATTGCTCACTTAAATCTACAACTTGAAAAGGTATTCCTAATTTTTCTGCAACAATCATGGCATCATTAGAATCCTCTAACCAAGGACATTCGTTAGAAATGGTTACAGAATCATCGTGCCAATTTTTCATAAAAAGGCCAATAACCTCATACCCTTGTTCTTTTAATAAATGTGCAGTTACACTAGAATCTACACCACCAGAAAGACCAACAACTACTCGTTTCATTTTTTATTTTTGAGGTTGCAAAGTTACGCTTTTGATTAGGATTAGAAAATTGAAAGAATTGATGTATCTATTGTATAAATTGATGTATTCTACGAAACAACAATATGTACTAATCTCTACTATATAAAACTTAGAGTATTAGTTTTTCTTATTCGTGTATTTGTTTTTTTTCTCTATTTCCTTTTTATCAGAAATCTCACCTTCTAAATAATACTCCCACTTGCCTACTCTTTTGCCATCTTTATAAACGCCTGTTTCTTTTAAATTTCCATTCAACTCAAAGTATTTGGCAAGCCCATTTTCTTTATCATTTTTATAATGTACTTCTTCAATTAAAATCCCTTTACTTGAAAACTTTTGAGACAAACCATTTCTTTCTCCATTTTCATAAACGGTTATTTCTGTTGCTTTTCCATTAGGATAAAAGTTAATTACTTTGCCATTTAACTTACCATCTTTATAGGTTTCTGTAGACATGGTTTTGCCATCTTTAAAATAATATGTCCAATTTCCAACGCGTTTTTTATCGATAAAAAAACCTTTGCTTTGTTTTATGCCATTTAAAGAGTAGAAAGTTACAGCCACAGAATCGTTAGCTGTATTGTACTTTTTTATAATGGTAGGATTTTTAGAGTCTGAAATATCATAAAATTTAAAAACACCTACTTCCTTTCCATTTTTAAATTCTCCTTGATAACGTATTCTTTTATTTTTGTAATATTTTTTCCAAACTCCAGTTCGTTTTTTATTGGCATCAAATTGATTTATTTTTTGCCCATAAAAGTTTTCACTAAAAAAAAAGCAAGCGAAAAATACAATTACAAAACCAAGTCTTTTTATCTTTAGCATTAAATTTCTATTTAAAGTAAATATATAATTTTCTAATTAAAATGAGCATTCTAAAAATTACAGAAGAACTTAAAAACTTAGGGAATGCTGGTAAAGAAAACAGGCAAAGGCTTGCAAATATTGTACTTGAGAATAAAAAATTGTTTAAACCTTTACTAGAAGTTACTTTTCAAGTAGATCAACCCATTTCTATAAAAGCAGCTTGGGTTTTAGAATGGATTTGCACACATCATCAACTCAATTGGATTATTCCGCATTTAACCTATTTTACAGAAAGACTAAACCTTTTAACTTATGATAGTTCCATAAGACCTTGTGCAAAAATTTGTGAGCATTTGGCAAATGCCTATTATAGTAAAATAGAGAACGAGTTTAAAAGTAACCTTACAGACAAACACATTCAAGCAATTATAGAAATAGGTTTTGATTGGCTAATAACTCCTCAAAAAATTGCAGTTAGAGCGTATACCATGAATTTTTTGTATTTATTTGGATTGGAAAAACCTTGGATTCATCCTGAATTAAAACACCTTATAAGTTCTAAAATTATTCATGAAAGTAAAGGCACCAAAGCAAGAGGAAAACAGATTCTTTTATTAATAGAAAAACATCAAAAAACTCATTTATAAATCTGTTGAAATCAGTATTTTTGCAATTAACAATACAATAAAATGAACTTAACTCAACTAAATGCCATCTCTCCTATTGATGGTCGCTATAGAAATAAAATTGCTAAACTTTCTAACTATTTTTCTGAAGAAGCTTTAATAAAATATAGAGTTCGTGTAGAAATTGAATATTTTATTGCTTTGTGCGAAATT
Organism: uncultured Polaribacter sp.; assembly: GCA_963973485.1. Lineage (GTDB taxonomy): Bacteria > Bacteroidota > Bacteroidia > Flavobacteriales > Flavobacteriaceae > Polaribacter. The sequence continues at coordinate 10,687 of CAXBAC010000027.1, forward strand.
CCTTTACCACAATTAAGTGATTTTAATACAAACTTATTTAATGATTTACGTAAAATCTACACAGATTTTACTGTAGAAGACGCACAGAAAATTAAAGATATAGAGAAAGTAACCAACCACGATGTAAAAGCTGTTGAGTACTTTATAAGAGAAAAATTTGATCTTTTAGGATTACAAAAATTTAAAGAATTTATCCATTTTGGATTAACTTCTCAAGACATCAATAACACAGCAATTCCGCTTTCTATCAAAGAAGCAATGAATGATGTTTTTGTACCAAGTTACTTAGAAGTTTTAGAAAAATTACAAGAGCTAGTTGTAGAATGGAAAGACATTTCTATGTTGGCTAGAACACATGGTCAGCCAGCATCACCAACAAGATTGGGTAAAGAAATAGATGTTTTTGTAGTGCGTTTAAAAGAACAATTTAATTTATTAAATGATATACCAAGTGCTGCAAAATTTGGTGGAGCAACAGGTAACTTTAATGCACATAAAGTAGCATACCCAAATACAGATTGGAAAGCATTTGGAACTAATTTTGTACAAGAAAAGTTAGGTTTACAACATTCTTTTCCTACTACACAAATAGAACATTATGATCATTTAGCTGCGTTATTTGACACCATAAAAAGAATAAATACCATCATCATAGATTTAGACCGAGATTTCTGGACCTATGTTTCTATGGATTACTTTAAACAAAAAATCAAAAAAAGCGAAGTTGGTTCTTCTGCAATGCCACATAAAGTAAACCCTATTGATTTTGAAAACTCTGAAGGAAACTTAGGTATTGCAAATGCTATTTTTGAACATTTATCTGCTAAACTACCTATATCTCGTTTACAAAGAGACTTAACAGATAGCACTGTTTTAAGAAATGTTGGTGTACCTTTTGGACATACCATTATTGCATTTACTTCTACTTTAAAAGGTTTAAATAAATTGTTGTTAAACAAAGAAAAGTTTGAGCAAGACTTAGAAAATAATTGGGCTGTAGTTGCAGAAGCTATACAAACTATTTTAAGACGTGAAGCCTATCCAAACCCTTATGAAGCTTTAAAGGGGTTGACTAGAACTAATGAAAAAATCAATCAAAATTCGATAGCTAATTTTATTGATACTTTAGAAGTTTCTGATGCTATTAAAACTGAACTAAAAGCTATTACACCATCAAATTATACAGGTATCTAATGAAAAATATATTTTATTTTCTTTTCGCAATTTTAATATTATCATCTTGCAAATCTGAGTTTGAAGACAACTCAGACAGATTTAAAGAAGGAGTTTTCGAAATTCCTGCTGGAGATGATTTTGTAAAAGAAACCATCATTAGAAAAGATAGTATTCAGATTAGTAAATATGGAGATAACATTGATACTTTATCTATTGAGTGGAAAAATAATTTTTTCTATACTTTAAAATATATCAACCCAAAAAATAGTTTACAGAAAGACCCAATGTATATCCAGATCAATAAGATTAACAAAGATTCTTACGATTTTACAGTAAAAATTGGTTTTTCTAAATACACAAAAAAAGGTACCATTTATAAAATAAAATAATATGGAGATTTTTTTACAAGCAGAAACTTGGGTTTCACTTTTAACATTAACATTCTTAGAAGTTGTTTTAGGTATAGACAATATTATTTTTATATCTATATCTGCCAATAAATTACCAGAACATCAAGTTAAAAAGGCCACTTTAGTAGGTTTAGCATTAGCAATGATAACCAGAATTGCGTTATTGTTTAGTATCTCTTACTTAATTGCTTTAAAAGATCCTTTCTTTTCTGTAGATTTAGGTTGGTTTAAAACAGGTTTAACTGGGCAAAGTATTATTCTATTTTTAGGAGGAATTTTCTTGTTGTATAAAAGTACAAATGAAATTCGTCAAAAAATGGAAAATACCAATGAAGAAGAAGTTCTTAAAACACCAAAGGTAATTTCATTTAAAAGTGTTATCATTCAAATAATACTCATAGATATCGTTTTTTCTTTTGATAGTATTTTAACAGCTGTTGGTATGACAAATGGTGTTGATGGTGCTTTAACAATTATGGTAATTGCAGTTATAGTTTCTATTATTATAATGATGATTTTTGCGCAACCAATTAACAAATTTGTAAACAGAAACCCTACAATACAAATGTTGGCATTGTCTTTTTTAATTTTAATCGGTTTTATGTTAATTACAGAAGGAGCACATTTATCACATACTGAATTTTTTAACAAAACTGTAGGAGCAATTCCTAAAGGATATTTGTATTTTGCCATCGCATTTTCTTTAGGTGTAGAAATGTTGAATTTAAGAATTAGAAAAAAAAGCTAAAAAATCAATAAGTTACAAAAACATATAGGTATTATATTAATGGTAATATTTTTATTACCATTAGCAGCTAATTCTTTACATGATTTTTTAAATCATGAACATGCTGTATGTGCTTCAAAAATTGAGAATCATGTTCACGAAAAAGATATTGATTGTAGCTTACACCTCTTAAAACAAAACACTTTATATTTAGCTACAAACAGCTATAATTTACAGCAAATAACTATTATTAAAACCAATAATAGTACACCTTATAATTTCTTAAAAAATCATCAGCAACTATCGTTTTCTTTAAGGGGACCACCTTTTTATATTCTAGCTTAAAAAACTTATTTAGAATATAGAAAACAAATATGCGTAAACTATTTATTTTTTGTGCTTTCTTTTCGTTTATATACAATATAAATGCACAAGATTGCAATTACACTTTTAAGGGAAAAATAACTGATTTTCATGACAACAGTATTATTGTTGGGGCATCTATACAGGTTATTAATTTAAATAAATTCACTACTTCTGATTTAGAAGGTGAGTTTGTGCTTAATAATTTATGTGAAGGTAAGCTAACATTAGAAATTAAACATGTTGCCTGTAAAACAAAAAGATTA